>JASJDA010000401.1 GCA_030065755.1 Prochloraceae cyanobacterium
CCTCGCAAAAACAGTTCTTTTTTGAGAAAACCTTCGAGGTTTTTTGTGCCCCATTTACTTTTTTGTTTTTGCCCAGAGGTATGGATTAAGACTTTTTCTCCATTTGAGATGGCATTTATGACTGCAGCTAAAAGAAGTTTTGGATTAGTGCCATTATATGTAAAGAGCTTTCTGTTGCCCAAATTGGGAAGAAAAAGATTTTGTAGCACCCAAGTTTTTATCCCATATCCTCCCGCTAACTTTTGCACGTATTGAAGTGCAATGGGGGATAAGTCAGCATCGGCTAAGTAGATTTTACCTCCTGTGGTCAGAGCTACTTTGATTAAGGTTTCGAGATTGGTTAAAATTTGGACTCGATCGTACTTTAATGTATTAGAGTTGAGGGCGTGCCAAAAAACTTGCTCGCACTCGTCAACGAATATATAGGCCCCTGACCAATCTTCGGGGTTAAACTGTGCTGCTGAATCGGCATGGAGGCTATCTATACAAAGGGCAAAACCTTTTTCCCCCAAGGCTGGATTGATGTAAAATTCTTCGAGATAGGGGATCTTAAATCGATGACACAACTCTCTTGCCAGTTGAATGCGGTGAGTTAGAACAATAACCCGTCGACCACTTTCAATAGCTTTTTGAACCTGATAAGTCAGCCAAACAGTTTTGCCGGTATTTTTGGCCGAAGATATACCTATTATTTTAGCATCTTCTGGTGGGAGCCATTCGGGATCTAAGTGCCTCTCCTCAACGGTCTTATCGACGAATCGAGAGAGGTCTAAAAACTCTAGTAATTTGAAGGAAGAAAGGGGTTTCCGTTGCTCATAAACCCCATTAAAGGTTTCATCCCCAACGGCGACAATAAAGTCGTCTACGCCCTTATAAGGCGCAACCCAGCTTACTACCTTAACTTTACACCCCTCTTTCTCAAATAATTTCCCTGTTTTTACGATCGCCTTATTGACTTGCGAGCGCGTACTGGCGGAAGCATCGTTATCGAAGCCGAAATTTATTTCTCTTCCCTTGACAGCAAAGACTTTTAATTGGGGGATCAAGAAGGATAAACCAGTTTTATGACCAAATTCATCTTTTGGCTGTCTGAGACCACTCCAAATCCCTGGGAGGGCAACGGCCACATAACCTGCAGTTAACAACGCTCCGGCTTTTTTGGCTCCTTCGGTAATTGTAATGGGAATATCGGGGTTAGAGAGGACCCAAGACCAAAATCCTTTCGCTTCTCCAGTTGTTGGGTCGTGTTCGATATGATCTGGCAGAGGTACGTTATTTAATTTCGCGATTTTTGACCAGATCCTCAAAGAAACTCTCAAGGCGTAGATTTCGGTGGGTACCTTTCTTGGAGCCTCGTATTTAATTGTTTTAGGTTGAGGTGTCTCTCCAAAACCCTTAAGCTCGTCCCCTTCTGCCTTCTTCTTGATGTAGCGATAGGGAAGTTTAGGCTTAAATTGACCCCATTGCGCTGGTTCTCCCGTTAAAACATCGATGCCACTGCACCACCAGCCCCCGTGGTTACAATGGTCGTAGCGATTTAGCCACTTCTGTGTTAGTCGACCGTCATTGCGCCGCTCGCTTCTTGGTAATGCGTAGAGCAGATAAGAATAATGAGCGGTGCCATTTAAGGATCTAACATTTAGCCTAGTAATATCGTCATCTACCCCGCTAGCTCGCCATTCTTCTAAAACCTCCGGTGTGATGCGCTCAGCTCCGTGTGCGTGAACGCATTTGGATAATGGGACTTTTTGGCAAATCATATGAACTTCTCCAACAACTAATGTTTTTTTCGTTGCTGGCAATTAATTCCCCACGCGCTCGATCGCCCAAAGGATCTGTCCGCAAAGTGCGTTCTGCCTTAGTAACCCAACAGTAGTGGAGGCAAGGACAATCAACCCAAAAAGGCCGAACTTATTTTTGGACGACTTCAAAATAAGTAACAAGTGGCTTGTAACGAGTAACAAGTAGCTTGTAAGGGCTTGGACCCAAATTAATTGGACATCCAACATCTGCCCAAATTCAGGCAAAGACGATAACTTATAGGTACTTTGGCACGGGTTGTTACAAGTATTTGTTACTTTTTGAACGACGATCTCGTTTTTCTCCTTCTATTTGATGGAGAATATTATTGTTGTATTGAGGCTACGGGAGCCTTAATATGTTGTTATAATGACCAATAATTTTGGGAATTGCCAGCTATTGAGGTGACGTAGCTTTCCTCTCAGTTAACAAATCTTTATTTTTAATAAGGAAGTCCTTATCGATAACTTATCGGTTGGTGACCATAGCTATGGGCTTTACGAGGACTTCCTTATTAAAAATAGATACATCCTCCGTCAGCTTTTCAGACAGTTGACCCAATTTTCTGTTGCCAAGATCTTGACAAAGCTCCCCTGTGCTTAGTAAGATTGACAGTAACTGAGAGGAAAAAAAAACCTCGTCTAATTGTCACTTGTTGACAAAAGCTTCTAAGTCATTAGGGTCTATTTATCGGGTCAAATCCGAATTTTTAACTGATACTCGGTTAAGTCATAATTGAATCTCCTTTTGACATTTTATTTCACTACCTCCCAATTGAGGTGCTATGGATATTTCCCCTTGGTTAAACCTGTTGAGAATCAAAATCTAGAACGTCTATTGTTCAAGCTTCCTAAACTCTTAAATAGACCTTCTGAATTAAAGATTTACTCGCAGTGTTTGACTCTTAGGGAAAAGCTTTTAATTCCATAATGATACAACAATCTGGCTTTGTTCCATAGGGGGCAAGGCTAAAATTTTTGTATATAGGTTGGTAATCTACTATTTTTTTGAGTATAAAGATCGGGTAATAACCGTTATGCGAAGTATACTAAAACTATTATTAAATAAGGATTTAACAAGAATTTGAATAATATGACAGCTGTTGATTATTCACTCGAAAACAATAAATTAGCGACTGCGCGACGGTTTAGTCAACTGCTATCAGAAGAAATAGCCAATGGGCGTGCTAGTGAAGATACAGTCAAAAGTTATACCCAGCAGTTTAAACTTTTCGTCCATTGGTGCTCGAGCAAACGTTTAGAAATAGCACAAGCGACGGAGGAGCATATAAAGGAGTATCGACGTTATTTAGTCAACAAAAAGCTAAAAGTCACGACGATCGCTCTCAAACTAACCGTCGTCCGTAGAGTGTTTGAGGTAGCTGTAGAACGGGGATTAATGGCGTTAAATCCGGCAGCGAAGGTCAAACCCCCAAAAGAGAGAATAGACCCCGCAGAACGGAATAATTACTTGGAATTAGAAGAAGCTAGTAAGCTGGTGGATACCTTGCCAAAGGATAACAGTTTGGTGGGGCTGCGCGATCGTCTTTTAGTGCTTTTAATGCTCGTCTGCGGTTGCAGGCAGATAGGGCTATACAGGCTCAATGTAGGGGATATTATCCGCCGTCAAAATAAAGTAGGTCTGCGAGTCAGGGAAAAAGGCAGTATTAGGGTGATCCCGCTGAGAACTGATGTGGCTGAACTGCTCGAGCGTTACCTCCGTGTTAGAAAAGCTACCGGAGAACGACTGACCAAAGATACTCCCATGTTCGTTTCGGTCTCTAGAAACTCAAAAGGCAAGAGGTTGACCCGCCGCAGTATGCAACTAATTGTAAACAAATGCTTAGAAGACGCGGCGCTGAAGTACTCAGAGAGTAGGACGCTTACTACTCACGGGCTGCGGCATACTGTGGGCTATTTACTTACCCAAGTTGGTAAACCATTGCGAGTGATTCAGGATTTTTTGGGACACGCTGACCCCAGGACTACCGCCATTTATGCCCACATCGTTAATTTGTGGACGGACAACCCCACAAAAGATCTAGCCATTGTCATTTGACCCTCCCCACGCGAGCGCGTAGCGGCGTGGGAATTCTTGTGTGATCTTATCCGCCGCCAAAATCAAATAGGTTTGCGAGTTAGGGAAAAAGGCAGTATCATTGCGATCCCGCTTAGAATCGAGGTTATTTATTAAATCTATTTTTTGTCTCGAACCACCTCAAATGTCTGCCGAAGAGTGGCAACTTCTAGACAAAAAATTTATTTTTTGTTTGTAATCACCTGTAATGCTTAGTGATTACTAGAATTAATTCTATTAGTTACTTTCTCACAATTTAGAGTGATATTGGAGCTCTCTTCATATTTCTTAATCTTAGTCATTATCAACTTATTCTTAACTAATTGTCAATTCATTGATAACCTCTTAAATATCTATTGATTGTCCTTTAATAATCTATTATTTTCTCTTGTTGTTCATTAGTTCATTGGTTTTGCGATCGAGCTTAAAAAAATGATTGATTTTCTCGTACTTGCCACCATTATTAACCCATTATCTATTCATTCTCAAAACCTTATTTTCTCGGCATTTGGCTCGATTTTTTTTTGCTTTTTTCGATGTTTTTTGGTAAGCTAGCTATGTAAATAAAGCTACGACTTATTAGTCAATATCGGTTGATTGTCAGTTGAATTGTTCTCAACTTTTACCTTTATTGAGTCTATAGTCAATGAATAGAAATAAACTGCTACGAATAAAAGTAACGGCCCAAGAAAAAGAATTTTTAAAAATGGCAGCAGGTAAGTCTAGCCTGAGCAATTATGTCAGAACGAGAATTTTCAACTCGCCAGAAAATAGAGGTAATAATCGAGAAATCACTTGAACTAGATTTAAACCTATTCCTCAAATTAATCGCCATTTTTATGTAAGAGAAGCTAGGGAATTGGGGCGAAGATTTATCACAAGGCGATCTACTGACCATACAGGAAATCAGAACCAAAATTGCCCTTACTGGGATTAAAGGCGATCGGGCTAGAAGAAACCCGCAAGGAAGCAAACAGATGATCGGGAAAATCGTTAAAGGCACCTATTTCAGAGGAGTTTTGGACTACTTAGCTAATAAGAAGCAGTCCAAACTCATCGGTGGCAATATGTTGGGTACAAATCCCAAATCATTGGCAGATGAATTTGAACTATCGAAAAAACTCAACCCAAAGTTAAAGAAAATAGTTAATCATGTTAGTTTGTCTCTACCGCTCGACGAAACAGTAGACGAGGCCACCTGGAATAAGATTGCTGACGAATATATCGAGGCAATGGGATTTCAAGGAAGTCAGTATGTGGTTTATAGACATAGAGATCGCGCCCACGACCACATTCATATCGTTTCCAGTCGCGTTAGATTGACCGACGGCACTACGGTCAGCGATTCTTGGGATTATCGCCGTAGTGACCAAATTATTAGAAATTTAGAGCAGAAATACCAATTAACTCCAACGAGGTCGTTTTTGGAGAAAGAGCGCACTTCTATAACCAGGGAGGAACTGCAATACTTGAAAAAGACTGGAGAACAAGGGGTCAGGATTCAATTACAAGAGACTATCGATCGCATTGCTAAAACTGCTGAGACTATGCCCCAGTTTCTCGCCGAAATAGAAAAGTCGGGAATTAAATATAATCTCCACTCTCACAACAACGGCTCTATCAAGGGGATCAGCTATCAATTAGATGAAATACACTACCCAGGTTATAAACTGGGTAGGGCTTACAGCTTTTTTGGTTTAACCAAATACCGCCAAATTAGCTATTCAAAAGATCTACACTCCCAAACCCGCGAAATAGAAGCCTTAAAAATAAATACCCGTTCAATCCTAAATAAGCTAGCCAATGAGTCGTCAACCTCGTCATTGTCGCTAAAAACGGGGACAGAAGGACCGACGAGACCGCAACGTCAATTAGAATTAACTCACCACAGTTCAAGCAATAAAGCCGAAGAACCC
>JASJDA010000402.1 GCA_030065755.1 Prochloraceae cyanobacterium
AAGTAATCATTTCTTTTCTTGTTTGTTCTATTTCTTCTTTAGTTAAGGGTTCTCCCTCTTCGAGCGCTTCCTGGATCATAGCCTGCAATTCCTTTTCTACTTTTTCTTCTACCCACTTTCTATTTCTATCGTTCATTTGTTTTTCTCCATTGATTTGACGCTCCGACTCCTAAACTAACAAAGTAGTTTGTTGAGTATTTTTATTATCTGATGTAAACCCAACTAAAATCTGTTTGTACAATTAAAGTAGGAAGACTTAGAGCAAAGCTGGTTAAAATTCGCTTGCAAAGGGGGACAATATGATAACTGAAGAACCCTTAAAGCATTGGGCGAGAATCTTAATTATTACTGCAATTACACCTGAGCGAGACGCGGTAATCAAGGCTTTTGGAATAGATTTTGACCGCGATCTATTTTCGTATAGAGATGGACTTAAACATTACTGGCGAAAAGAGTTAAACCTGGAAGGTGGAGACTTCTATGAAATCATCGTGAGTTGCTTATACCAAGCAGGGAATGTCAATGCGGGTATTGAAACGTGCCAGCTAATAAATTACTTGAAACCAGAAGCCTTACTAATGGTTGGTATAGCAGGGGGGGCAGGCGAATCGAAGCCAGGCGACCTTGTTATCGGTAAAAAGATTTCTTACTATGGGCGGGGCAAATATACAGATAAAGGCCTGCAGCTAGAGCCTAAGAGTTGGGAGGCTGATAAGTATTTGGTAGAGCAGGTAAATCTAACTCTCGCTCCCGACTGGGATTCACTTCTTAAGGATGCGACAAAACCCAAGAACGCTGTATCTAATCCAGAAATTTATGTGGAATCGATCGCCTCAGGTGAGGCTGTAATTGCCGACCAAGAGAAGCGCAACGAGATATCTGAGATAGATCGAAAAATACGGGCGATCGCGATGGAAGATGCTGGCATTTATGAAGCTGCTAATTCATCGATAGAAGAAGTCAAGTGTCTATCTATTAGAGGCATTAGCGATCGAGCGGACGAGACAAAGCAGTCCGAATGGGATAAGGAATGGCAACCCTATGCTGCCGAATTAGCTTCACGCTATGCCAAATATTTCCTTCACAAACGTCGTCCCATTAAATGCAATCGTACTCTTGACCTGCTTCACCAACCTGTATCTCAGGTTGAGGATTACTATAAAAAGAAATTAAAGAACCACCACACAAAGGTAATCGAGGGCATCACTGAAGAGGGAAAGGTTGTTTTATTCATTGGCCCAGGCGTTAACTTATACGGAGAGCAAGCGAAAGACCAACCAAGTGAAATCGATCTTGCTAAACACTTGATAAAAGAATACTCAGATTCTTCGGGTTGGATGAATTTTCTGGGATTTCCCTGTTTAATGTGTCATGCTGAGCTCAAAAAGAGACCCCGAGAGTGTCCGATTTGGGACATATGTGGTGAAAGTTTTGAGGCTCTTGAAAAGTCTAGTTGTCCACTGTTCCTGGCACAGGAGCTGGCTGTTGCTAAAAATCAAATACGATACTTGTCCCAGTTTGGTAAGACGTACCAAGGTTTTGATGACTTTCAAGTTACTCTAAACCAGATTTTCCAAAAGAGTAATCTCACTAATCTAAATCCCAATCCAGTACACTTTTTAGTAAAGCGCCTAAGCAAGTGTAGAAAAAAAAGTTCTTTGCCTTTTTTAATCGTCACAACCAACTACGATAACGCTTTAGAACGTGCTTTTAGAAAAGAACCTGAGCAAAAGTTTTACTTGGTGACATATGTAGCTCTAGGGGACAAGCGAGGCCAATTTATGTACAAGCTTTCTGATGAGAACGAAATGCATAAGATAGATGATAAGACTCAATTATTCACTGAATATCCAGTGATTATGAAGCTTTTTGGTGGTTTTTCAGAGGGGGAAGAAGAGGAAGAACATGGTTTGGCCATCGCTGACGAAGATTACATGAACTACTTATTCAGTACTGGAGAGCAAAAACAATCTCTATCCCTGTTGTGGCCATCCTCTATTCACCAGGCGCTAGATGAGAATGACTTTCTATTTATGGGCTACAGTCCAAGTGACTGGGATTTGAGCTTAATCTTACACCGCTTCTGTGCATGTAGGAGGAATTTAAAAGATAAAAAGAAGAAAGGAACACCTGCAGGATGGCTCATCCACCAATCAATGTTGGGAAAATTATTCGATATAGAATTCTGGAAAGGTTGGAATATAGAGCTTATTAAGAGCCCTCTGGAAGCCTACATAAGCGGATTAGATAGTGCGCTAAGCGAGTCGATTGGATGACTTGGCAGTAGCAGTTCTCATGATTTGAGTTTGAGTCCCCTGAGCTACATGTCTAGAACAGGATCGTGGATTAGACAGTAAATTGGAAGACGAATCTGAGCAAATTGCTAATCGACAGCCGCTCTGCATCGACGAGACATACTAAATGCTGGAGGTATCAATATGCCTAACATTCAACATGAGAATCCTTGTCCGTATAAAGGGATGGATCCTTACACTGAAGAAGATGCATTGTTTTTCTTTGGGCGAGAACAGTGGCAAAAACTTATCATTGGCAAGCTTAAAACATGTCCCATAACATTGCTCTACGGAGAGAGCGGTGTGGGTAAAAGTTCTTTGCTAAGGGCTGGTGTAGTTCATCAGTTGCATCGGGAGGCAGAACAAAATCAAGAGCAATTTGAGGGTATGCCTAAGCTTGCTGTAGTCGTATTTGATGACTGGAGCAAGCCTTTCCCGTTAAAGGGATTAATTAACAGCGTTCGGAGTTCCATGTTAAAGGCTTTAGGAATAGAAAAAGATGAGTTAAAAAAAAATGTTAAGGAATTGTTCAAAACAAGGAGAAAGAACGCAAAAAACAAGAATATAGCTCGACCATCTGGAGTTATTCAAACCTTGAAAGCATATGCAGAATTAACTAGTGGAGAATATTGGGGTGGGAAACTGCTCATCATTCTCGATCAGTTTGAGGAGTATTTCGTCTATCAACCAAAAGCAGATAAAAAACGAATCTTTGCAAAGGAACTCTGCTCTGCTGTTAATTCCTCCAATCGAGATGTCAATTTTCTCATTTCTATCCGCTCGGATGCACTATTCAGGCTTAACCAATTTTCAGGTCAAATGCCTGGTATCCAAGATAATTACATAGAACTCGAACATCTTGATGAGAATTCGGCAAAAGAGGCAATTTTGAAGCCTGTTGAAGTCTATAACAAGAAACTTTTATCAGACAAAAAATCAGTCATTGTTGAAAGCAATTTAGTGGAAAGCATCTTAGAGGAATTGAAAAATTCAGACCAAGCCGTAGCTAATGTAGGTATTGAAGCTCCCTATTTACAACTCGTGATGAAACGCCTGTGGGACGAAGAGATAGATGCTGGCTCCCATCGCCTGCGGCTAGAGACCTTGGAAGAATTGCACGGTACAGAACAGATTATCAGTGACCATGTTAAAAAAGCAATGGACAGGCTAGAGGTGCGGGAGCAGAAGACTGCAGCCCGAGTATTAGACTACATGGTTACGCCCTCTGGCTATAAGATTCCTTATTCTGTAGGCGATCTAGTGTATTATACGAAACTAGAAGATTGGGAATGCCTTGCGGACCTACTACAAAAACTCGCTAGCGGAGATTTTCGGCTCCTTCGCCCCGTTGTGTCATTTGTTGGCAAGTCAAATGAGCAACGCTATGAGATTTTTTATAACTTGCTTATAAAGCCAATCAGAGACTGGCTCAACGACAATCGGCCAGAAAGTCTGGATCTGAAAAAATACAAACTTGTTATCGACAAGTATTTAACTTTTTCTTCTTTGAAGGATGTCCAAGGTCATTGGAAAAGGGTTAAAAATAGCTACTGGTACTGGTATCGTAAAGCTAGATCTTTGGAGACATCAAAGCATTACAAGGAAGCAATTGCCTACTACGACCAAGCTCTGAAAATCCGTCCCCAAGACTATTTTTCCTTGTACGGTCAGGGCAGCTCCTTGGAGCAACTGGGGCACGACCAAAAGCACTGTGGCAATTCTCTAAAGGCACGAGAGTTCTACTGGAAGGCGATTGAGAGTTTTAAGCAAGCTCTAGCGGCGAACCCCAAAGACTACTGGTCATGTTACAGTCGCGGTTACATTGAATTATATGAGCTTGACCAGTATGAGAAGGCGGTCGCCAGTTTTGAGCAAGCTCTAGCGTTGCGACCCAACGATGACCATGCTTTGCGCCATCGGGATGAAGCCTTAAGAAAAGCAAGAAAAGAGGTCTTTTTTAACAGTTAAAATAACATGAAAGTTAGGTAATATATTAAACAACTACTAAGAAAATCAACTCCCCTATTACTAATTTATCATTAGCTGAATTTAGTGCAGAAGAGTTAGGGGGAATTTACCTCGTTCGCTGGGGAATAAAAACATTATAGAAATTTCTTAAAATTCATCTAAAATTAGATAAGTTAATGACTGAAAATATCAATGAAATTAAAATACAAATTTATAGTTGTTTGATAATTTATATAAGATTACAGCTCTGGTGATAGACATGAAGCCGAGGAACATTTAAACTTATTCTGTCTCAAATCAATTCTAACTCTTTCAATTGATATTGCCATGACAGATAAGCTTAATGTTTACCTCCAAGAATATAGTGCCTTAAAAGAGGAGCAAAAAAGTCGAATTGGCTTTCGAGATAATTTGCTTTACGTCAACTTAGCAGCAGTTGGTGCAATTTTCTCATTTGCTCTTAATAAACCAGACAACAAATATGCACTTCTTGTCCTTCCTTTAGTGTCTGTGATTTTAGGGTGGACTTATCTAGTTAACGATGAAAAAATTTCGGCAATTGGTCAATATATTAAACAAGAACTATCGAATAAAGTCAGCAATGAAATTAAGCAGGCTAATTCTACAGGTGCAGATGCTAATTCTACAGGTGCAAATGTTAATTCTACAAGTGCAGATGTTTTTGGCTGGGAAGAATACCATAAAACAAATAATCTAGCTCGAATATTGCGAAAAATACAGCAATGGATAATAGATGAAATTACCTTCATAGGAGCGGGTATTCTAGCCTTGATAGCTTTCAGGGAATACTTGGATGCAGAAAAACCTCTGATTCATTGGATTTGGTGGTTAGAGCTGATTGTTTTGATAATTTTAGGGATACAGATTTTAGTTTATGCAATCGCAGCAAATTTGAACAGCACACAACAATCTCAAAGCAGCTCACAACAATCTGAAAATTAAATAGTCTGAAACTGCAACTTATTTAGCAGGAGTCATCTGCTTCTTTCATCCAAGTGTCTTCTCTGTGTCAAAAATTTCTCATCAGTCGATCGCTAGCAATGCGCTATTTTAACAGCAAAATCCGAACCAAACTCACTTTTCTTTGGTTCTTTGCAATTATTATTCAATTTTTAACTAGCTACTTTTCAGCAACCGTTATAGTTACTAGTTAAATCTGCTAGATCGTCTTGCCAAATCGCTTGTTTTAGCGAAGGATTTAGGGAATACAAAAGTGTTTCAAAATGGTGCAAAAATGCACTAAAAATATTAGCTAGGAGAAATCCTCCTGTGAAGTGTAAGCTCCTGTTAGCTTGACTTTTAGTAGATTCTGTTTCGTTAGCAATCGTAAAATCAACGCAGTGAGCGATAAACTGTGGCGTACTACAACAGCGTTCCCTAGCCTCGTTCCAAACCTTCTCGTAGTCGATCGCTGGGAGTTTTACATTCTTCATTGCTCGATCGTCGTCGGTGGGAGCGTAGAGCAATTGGCGAATACTAGGCGCACTTATGTCGTGAGGAGCCATATT
>JASJDA010000403.1 GCA_030065755.1 Prochloraceae cyanobacterium
TGCCCCCCGAAGGATGTCTTTATTTTTATAGAGGGAACCCTTCTATAGTAGTAAAGTTAATTGTCACAACAGATAAGTTATTGAAAAAGGGTTCCCTCTATAAAAATAGAATCATTAGACCCCTGCAAAGGCGACGAGCTTCAATATTTTGACGTTAACGAGCGCGGCATTCACCTCTGACCCCCCTGTAATTAGCCAGTGCCGTGATTCATCTGAGATAGATTCCATCTTCGCCCAGCTTTCCGGGGCCATTGAGGACGTAAATTCCGGCCGAGTTAGCTCGCACAAAAAAGGAAATGGTGCCGTTGTCAACATTAATGCTATTGCCAGTTACCGCATCACGGTAGATACCATGACGAATATTATTGATGCTGATATTTTGGTCACTACCAATAGCCAGACCAACAACCGCGTAGCTTTCACCATTATTATAATCCCGGACAAAACTCATTGCGCTGCCCCATTCGTTAAGGTGGCTCATGGGGGCTTTTTGCAAAGCCGGGATGCTATGGCGAATTAGGTTCAAGCGCTGGATGTGGCGATAAAGGGGATGGCTTGTCGTCGTGGGGAGGGCCAGTTCAGTGAGGTGGTCTCCGAAGTAAGCTCGACCGGTTTGGTCGAGAGTGTCATCATTGCCGATAATATCCTGGGGTGCTCCTTTCATAAACTCGATTTCCTCTCCGTAGTAGAGGCAAGGAATGCCGCGAATCGTCCAGAGCAAATTGTAGGCTGCCGCCGCCATCCACTGTTCTCCTTTAAAGCGGAAGCGGAAATCGTTGTCAGGTCCGACATCGTGATTCTGCAAGAAGGTGACTAGTTTAGTAGCATCTCCATAAACCCAATCCCGATCCAAAACAGCTTTTATACCACTGTAGCTGCCTCGGCTCACGTTGTCTCGGAAGGTAGAAAATAAGCCAAAGTCGAGAACGGCAAAGCCTGAATCCCCCCCAGAATGGGGGTTTTTCGGCTCGTTTCCGAGCCGAGTGTACCACCATGGCCTCAGAAAAGAAGGAGCATTATCATCGCCAAATAAATCCCCCCAGCCAGTTCCCTTGACTAGATTTTCCCCGAAGACAAACAAACTAGGTTTGTGTGCTTTCCAAGCATTGACATATTCAAGCAGGTTGTTGCGTTCGACGTGCTTGACCGTATCGATGCGCAGAGCATCGACTCCCATGTCCAAATACTTGCAGATAGCGTTAATAATATAGTCCTTGACATTAGAGCGTGTGGTGGCTAGGTCAATGGTGTCTCCAGCTAAGTGCTTGGTTTGGATAGCAACGCTTTCCCAGTCCCCCCCGGCCATGAATCCGTCTTGGTGATACCATTGGGGGTCTAGGGTGTTGGCATCAATGCCAAAGAAGCGATTAGGATTGTAACCAGGACTGGGTACGGTAGTGCCTGTTTTGGGATCGACAAGAGAAACTATTCCGTCCGGGTCAGAATTTTGCCGTTCTCGAAACCAATCTGGGGCCACAGGATTGTCGTTATCCTCTCGGAAGGAATTTTGGTAGTTGCCAAGATTGCCTTGGTAAGGACCGTTGTCAATTTTTCCCTGGCTCGAGCCAGAAGGAACATAATATTTGATCGGCAAGTGGTCAATCCAAACTTTGTTGCGAATCCCATACTGAGAGGAATGGTTGACGACTACATCCTGAATAATTTTGAGGCCACGGGCGTGGGCTTCATTAATCAAATCTTGGTAGGTAGCATCAGGAGATTCGAGCCTGGGGTCGATTTGCGTCCAATCGTAGCCGTGATAGCCGTGATAGTCAAGTCCACTGCGATTCTCAATCGGCGGTGTAATCCAAATTGCAGAAAATCCTAGTTCCTTGATGTAGTCGAGTTTCTCAATCAGTCCTCGGAAATCGCCGCGCCAGTGAGGATCTTCAGCTTGACCAGTTGTCTGATTGAACTTGATGCGATCGCGGCAGAAGAAGTTGTTGCTCGGATCGCCGTCGTAAAAACGTGTGGTAATCAGGAAGTAGATGGTCTCGGCACGAAAATCTGTGGTTTCTTCAACAGGAGCGAGCCTGTAAAAGAAGCTCGCTCGGGTCTCATTGCCAGCTCCGTCAATGAGGAAAAATCGGAACCTAGTACTCTGTTCGATGGCTAGCTCAGCTCCGGTTAATCCGTTGATGGCATTGCCCTGGAGATAAATTTCCGATGCCGTGGTCGGTTCGGAGCCATCGTTGCTGTAGTAAGCTACGAGCGGAGTTGGACGGTTATCCCTGATGGTGAAACTAACTGAGAGTTTCTCTGAGTAGCTACCTGAGTCTTGGCTAGCAATTATAGTTGGTCGCTCCAAGTCCGCATTAGGGTCAATAGTGTAAATAAAGGAGTAGATGCTACCTTCGAGGGATTCGGAATTGACCCCAAAAGCTAAGAGGGTAGTAGTTGTCTCAATGGAAATTGGTTCGGTGTAGCGGTTTGATTCTCTCGTCGGCTGAGTTCCGTCAGTTGTGTAGTAGATTTTGTCGTCCCAATTGCTGCTCTCAAGAGTTACTTTCTGGCCAGTGAGATAATTATCACCGTGGGGATTGGCCCTAATGACGGGAATGGTTGGCCTTTGAGGATTTTGGTCGTACCAACGGTTGTCATCGAAGAACCAGCCTGACCGCTCCCGCCTCAGATTGGCAGTTTGCCGCCCCGCCCCATCGTTGAAAACAATGCTGGCGGCTTCGATGCCTTCAAAACGATAAAAGAACCAGTCGTTGCCTTCTGCTGTCATGGGCAAGCCAGTCCAGTTAGTCTCAGAAGGCGTCGGCGCAGTATTCCAATAGTGGATCTTGATGGTGTCTTGCCATTGCCTAGGTTTTTTAAAGTGGACAATCAGATCTGGCATGATACTTATTTCACTGACAAGAGGAAAAGTTACTTCTGAGAGTCTCCCTAGATTTCCCCCCATATTGGAGAAGACAGGGCCCCGTCTCAATTTTCTCCTAATTATTGCCCAATAATTCCTCTATGACTCTGGGTGAGTAAGATTTCTTAAGAATAGTTACTCAACTCGATTTCTAGTTTATGCCGTTTAGGCTAGTACTCTGTCAGGGTATTTTTGAGGGATTGTTTTCGAAAAGTTATCGCATCCTGCAAAAAAGTTAATGGTTATGACAAGGGATGTTTTTATTTTTAATGAGGAAGTCCTCATTAGTAGTTAAGTTAAAAACGAAGCAGATAGGTTGTCGTTAAAGGACTTCCTCATTAAAAATAATATTTTCCAATCCCTCAAAAATACCATGACAAAACACTCGCCTCGAGCCAGGAAAAAGAATATCTTTGTACTAAACTTTATTAAACTGAATGGTTTAGTATAGCTCTAGGCTAACTAATTTCGTTGCTCAGAATAACTTGACTTTAAACAGCCACAAAAGAAGCATTATTAAAACACTATATAAGCACTGCAGATAACACTATAATAAAAGTGAGTATTCCATAGGGGTTGAAAATGCAACAAGTTAACAAGGTTGAAGATAAAAATATTGCCAATGAAGAAAGCAAGGGAAAAAGAATGACGATTTTTTTACCTGAAAATTTAGTCAAACATCTAGAGTGGTTAGCGGAAGTTCAAGGTATATCTCAAGCTGAAGCTATTCGTAAAGCAATAGCAACAGAGTCATTTATGCAACGAGAAATTAATCAAGGTTCAAAAGTGCTGATTGAGACGGAGGGCTCGGTAAAAGAGGTTGTTTTTAGATAATGGAATCTGTTGCTAAAAATACTAATCCAGAGGAGTATTTACCATCGGTTGAAAATTTTCCAGAAGCCAAGGAGTTATCCAAGGAAAGAAAAGAAGAACTTGAACTTAAATTAAAATTACAAAGGCAAAAAGATAACAAACAAATATTGATAACTTTAATAGTTGTTTGGTCTGGATTAGTAATTTTTAGTTTTATTTTTGTGTGGACAACAATAATTTTTCAAGGAGACAAGCAAACAGCTACTTTTTTTGTCTTAACTTTAATATCTGGCATTAACAGTATCATAAGTGCGGCCATAGGATATTATTTTGGAAAAAATAATTAATTCTAGCATTTAATTTCTTTGGCTTGACTTATTTACTTTTAGTAGATGAAAATTAGAGAAATTACTTGACCTACCAGATTAAGCATTAGCTCTGATATCTCCCCGATCTACTTAATTAATCAGTTGCTGTTGAAGGTGGGACTGAAATTGAAAAGGCAGAGGAAGCGAATAGATGGTCAGCTAGTTTATGTTTATAAACTTGATCGCGAAGTTTTAGATGATGGATCTCGCCGGATAATTCTGGAAGCGATCGCTCGTCGATACCAAATGGCAATTATTGAGAATAGTAGCAATAAGCAATCAAGTGTTCTACCTGTCCCCAATAATATAGAGACCGAGGCACAGGTGGAACACTCAGACCAAGAAGTAGAAGACAATTCTACTGTTCTACCTGTCACCAATAATATAGAGACCAAAGGAGAGGTAGAATACCTAGAACTTGAAGTAGAGCTACATTGCCAAAAAGTTAAATGAGATAGAAGGAGAAGAGCGACCATCAAGCTATCTCCTCTGGTGGCAAAAAGCGGCTGGTCTTGCGGCATTCAGTCTTAGTTGATAATGCAGGAGCTAGCTTAACTAAAATAGGGAAATTCCTCTCTCTTGAACTGGTTAATATGAATTGTCTTGCTAAAGTTGTCGATCTTGATGGAAAAATGGAAGGTACTAAAAACAGGGAAGTCAGCTCATGCTTGGGGACGTTTATTATGCATTGAACAAAGCCGACAAGGATGTCAGATTTCGATCTTGCTTTGATTTGTGAGGATAGTTGTTATCCTATTGCGGCTATGGCTTCCATCATCTCCTGAAACTGTGGGTTCGCCTTTTCCATTGTTTCGCCTAGTTTCGAAATGGGATCTTTCAAAACTAGGCTGGCGTGTGATACACCAAAATGTCTCGGGATTCTAAAGAAGTTGAATCGATTTGGAACCGACACCTTTTGTAATTCTTCAATGCCCGAAATTTCTGCTGTTGTGTCGCACTCTGAATGTGCAGCAAAAACTCTTTTAGGAAACGGATCTTTGTCAGCAATTCTCATTTTGTGAATGTAATACAAGAAAATACAAGATGAAAAGAAAAAATCTGAGATTTAGTTCGCGTAGATTATCCGCGAATTAAGCCAGAAAATGAATTGTTCATCACAGCAAAAACTCTGGAAAATTAGTATTACATAAATA
>JASJDA010000404.1 GCA_030065755.1 Prochloraceae cyanobacterium
ATCTGTATCGATCGCTTCTATTATTGCTATGTGACCTGGCTCTAATAAACTAAGATTCATAAGACAATCCTCCAGATTTATTAAAATTTTTTCTCTAATCTATAATTATTATCATTTATTTTTGGTTTTGCAAAATACAATTTACACAGAATCCAAATAAAAATTCACCGAAATGTCGCAAGGAAGCCTCGATACTTCAGGACGAGGAGGAATTGCGACCAATAACCTTAACACCCGTTAGGGCATCCTTATTTAGGGTACAATCATTATAGTGAGTTTTAATTGTGCATGAATCAAGTTCTGACGCTAGTTGCAAAGCTTCAAGTCGATATCAAACAGCAAGATTTGCTGAACGATACCGCTAATGCTTTTGCGTCTGCTTGTAATTGGATTAATCAAAATGTTAATCCAAAACTAACCAATAGAAACTCAATTCAAGCTGTTTGTTACCACGATGTTAAAAAACAGTTCAAATTAACAGCTAATCATGTAGTTAGAGCTTGCGCTAGAGTTGGTGCTAATCGTTTAACTGCCAAACAAAAAGCGGCAGAAGCCCGCGCGAGCCGCGCGCGCAAGGGAACGTCTGCCAAGACAGGTAGGAAAGTTAAAAATATTAAACCTACAAGCTTTGATTGTGACGGTAGAACCTTTAGATTTATCGAAAAAGATTGGTCTGTTAGTATCAGTACAACAGGCAAAAGATTAACAGTTCCAATTAGGGCTAGTAATTATCATCGAGGTAAACTTAAAGGTCAAAAACCTACCTCAGCACAGGTATGTTTGCATCGTGATGGCGATTGGTATATTCATATTCAAATTAAAAGCGAACCACCACAATCAACTATTACGTCGGATGTAATTGGCGTTGACTTTGGAAGACGCGATATTGCTGTTACAAGTACAGGTAAATCTTGGTCAGGAAAGGAGATTCAAAAAACTAGAGACAAATACAGTCGCGTTCGAGCTTCTTTGCAAAAAAAAGCATCTCAAGGCACAAGATCTACTAGACGCAGAGCTAGACAGGTTTTGAAACGGTTATCGGGACGAGAAAGAAGATATCAAGCGTGGTTGAACCATAATGGTGCGATTCGTTGGCTAGAAATCGAAAAACCCATAAGGGTCAGAGGGATTAGCCGCAAGGGAATCAAGATAGTTGCCTTAATGCTATCAGAACCTTGACAACTTAATTAGCTTGATGGTGAGTTTGGTATAAATTCACTGCTGCGAAGCGCGGATATAAACCTAACCCAATACGGGAACAAACAAATCCATCCCTCCAGGTGTAGGAGTGAAAGCATAACCCCCAAGGTAGCGAATGGTCTTCAATCCTTGAAGCGGGGTTAAACGTCGATTACTACAAGCCCAATGTAGAAACCCGGCTAGCAACTGATTATGAGAAGCAACATAATGCGAAATCCTAATACAGTCACCAACTTTTCAGCAGTAGCGAAATAAGGCTGATTACGCTGCGGTCAAAATAAGACCATGAGGTAAGAGACTAGGGTTATTGTGCCTAGAATTTACACCCATAAATCCTCTGGTGATAATAAAGGAACTCTAAAGTTAGAAAACAAAACTAATTAGGAACGAATTAACCTCTGGGATTACTCTCCGTAAAGGTCGATTTATGGAGTAGTCAACCAAGACGCAAAATCTACAAACTAGTAGGTAACTCAGAGGGGAGATTGTATAAGAAGCAAATGCCTAACCAATCGAGAATCCTCGATTGGTAGTTCCAAAAGAACTGAGTAATATCTAGGATAAGCAGACGTATACACGGAAACATGGAAGATAAGGACGGACTTGAAGAGCATATTTACCGATGAAAAAGTCTAAACATAGACCTAAATGCAAAATTTTATACTGGCATCAAATCGACTGGAAAACAGCCGAAAAAACAGTATATACTCTACAAAGACGTATTTATCAAGCTAGTTCTCGTGATAAGTCAAAGTAGTCCGCAGACTACAAAAACTGTTGCTCAGAAGCTTCTACGCAAAAGCGATAGCGGTTAGAAGGGTATCACAAGACAACCAAGGCAAGAAAACAGCAGGCACAGACGGGGTTAAATCCCTATCAAAAAAAGAACGTCTAGAACTGGTCTACTCGCTCGTACCACTAACGGGTAAATCCAACCCTGTAAGAAGAGTTTGGATACCTAAGCCAGGAAAAGCGCACCGCGCGGGGCGAGGTTTCCTCGCCTATAGCACGGAGCAAGCAGATGAGAAACGTCCGTTAGGAATTCCAACTATGGAAGACCGGGCACGCCAATGCTTAGCCAAACTTGCCCTAGAGCCTGAATGGGAGGCTCGTTTCGAGCCAAACAGCTACGGCTTTAGACCAGGAAGAAGTTGCCACGATGCTATGGAAACAATATTCCATCATCTTCGCTCAAAAACTGCCTACATATTAGATGCAGACATAGCAAAATGCTTCGACCGAATAAACCATCAATACCTACTCAACAAATTAAACACCTTCCCCGCAATGAGAAAACAGGTGAAAACCTGGCTAAAAGCGGGGGTACTAGACGGAAAGAAACTATTTCCCTCTAATGATGGTACTCCACAAGGTGGGGTTATATCACCTCTACTAGCAAATGTTGCTTTACATGGTTTAGAGAATCATCTCAAAAACTGGATAACAAGCAAAAAACTTTACTACATAAACGGCAAACCACTAACACGCAGTCAGAAAAGCCAAAGTTTTGGCATAATAAGATATGCAGATGATTTTGTTGTCATACACAAAGATTGCGAAATTATAAGGGAAGCCAAAGAGGAAACCCAAAAATGGCTAAAACAAGTAGGTCTAGAAATAAAACCCGAAAAAACAAGGTTATGTCACTCCTTAAACACACATGAAGGCGAAAAGCCAGGATTCAACTTTCTGGGCTTTAACGTCCGCCAATATCCAACAGGCAGACACCACGCCAACAAAACATCAAAAGGAGAAATAAAACCATACACCCTTCACATAAAGCCGTCCAAAGAAGCGATAGACCGACACTATAGACGCTTAGCCGAAATAGTACACAAACATAAGGCTGCACCACAAAAGGCACTAATCGCCAAACTCAACCCAGTTATTAGAGGATGGTCAAACTATTACCGATATTCGGTATGTAGTAAAATTTTTCAAAAGATTGACCACTTACTCTGGTACAAATTAAAAGTGTGGGCAGACCGCCGACATCCTAATAAATCCTGGAAGTTCAAAAAACCGGTTCTACCGAACCTGCTATGCTAAATTAACTGTTGGTTAGAGGCAAGAGGCAAAAGGCAAAAGGCAAAAGTAAGAAAACAAAATTGAAAAGAATCTCAGAAATAAAAGACTTTAAAGACTTAATAATTAGCTAAAAAGGTATACCTATTACCGAAAACTGTTATAATTTGAGATTTTTTTTGAGAAAAATATCTTGAATTATAGCATTTCTTTACTCCTCGAAAAAACTCAGATAATTGCTGCTTTTGTAAAAAAATTGAATTATTAGCAGCTTTTGCCTTTTGCCTCTTACCTTTTGCCTACTTTTCAACTGTTAATTTTCCATACTAAGTTCTGTAGAGCCAGAAAAATCTAAGCAAGAATCTCTTGAAGAGCTGATTTTAAAGTAGAATATTGATATTCAAACCCGATCGACTGAGTCTTTTTAGGTAATACTTGCTGACCTTCCAATACCACTTTAGCCCCCTCTCCTAAAAGTAGTTCTAAAGCAAAACCAGGTACTGGCAACCAAGAAGGACGATTCAATACTTCTCCTAAAACTTGGCAGAATTGATTCATTCTGACTGGATTTGGCGCGGTAGCATTAAAAGTTCCTGCCATATCCGATCGCTTGAGACCTTCAATAATTAGATTAACCAGATCCTCGCGATGAATCCAAGAAAACCATTGTTTCCCGTTACCTAAAGGGCCTCCAGCATACATTTTAAATGGAGCTAACATTTTAGCCAAAGCCCCGCCATTGCCTAAAACTATACCAATTCTGACGATAACTAAACGCACTCCTGCAGTTGTTACTTTTTGCGCTTCTGATTCCCAAGTTTGACAAACTTCTGCCAGAAAATCGTTTCCAGCAGGACTATTTTCATCAAAACTTTCTGTTTCGCTAGTTCCGTAATAGCCGATCGCAGAAGCATTTACCAATACAGTAGGTTTAGACTCTGCTTTTTCTATTGCTGCGACAATATTTTGAGTTGCAAGTTGGCGACTTGCTTTAATCTCTTGTTTGTGCTCTTCGCTCCAACGTTCGGCGATCGGCTCTCCGGCTAAGTTTACTACCCCATCGCAGCCAGCAATCCTATTTTGCCAATCTCCGGCTTGTTTGGGATTGTATTTAACTATTTCTAAGTTAGAAAAAACAGCCGCAGGAAAAATTAATTTTGCTCTTTCTGGGTTGCGGGTGAGAATTAATATTCGATCTTCTTGCTTGTTAAGTTTTTCTACTAAACGACTGCCGACAAATCCTGTTGCTCCGGTAATTGCTACTTTCATTTAAAATTTTTGAATCAGTATAGAGAAATAAAGGCTAAAGAGGGACAATTACTCGAAAAACTGTTATTGTTCGATCTGTTTGTCTTACTGCTTTAGCCTTCTGGATTTTATTGAAAGATTGATTCTAATTATTCGCCTTGAATTTTCAATATTAAAAAGCCCCAAGCCAAACCAAAAAGAATTAAAACAACAGATAAAATTGCTCCGTTATATAGCATACTTTCAGCGCTCATGATTTTCTCCTATTTAGATATTTAAAATAGTCAACTGCTTAGCTACCCTAACTTACCATACCATAATTTTTGAATGAAATTCTTGAGGCTGGGGCTGTTTCGATCTAGTTTATGGTTAAAATCTTGCCAAAATAACGATGGTATGCTAAAACATATCGATAACTCTAGAAATGACAAATGGCGGAGCAGCGAACTAACCTAAACTTAGCTATTCCTGTAGGAGATCCGGCAGGTATCGGCACAGAAATTATTCTGAAAGCTTTAGCCGATCCGATTTTAATACCAGAAAATTGTTCGATTACCGTCATCGGATCTCGATCGCTCATTCTAGAAACATATCAACATTTACTCAAAAAAACCGATTGCAAAGCTTGGGAATTAGCAGATCCAGAAACCCTATCAATTTTAGATATTGCGATCGATCTTAAGGACCCAATTATTCTCGGTCAAGGTAATCCATTAAGCGGTGCGGCTAGTTTTCAATATCTTAAAGCAGCGATCGATCTTACTATTAAAGGCAAATTTAATGCTATTGTTACCGCACCGATCGCTAAGTATTTGTGGCAAGCTGCAGGATATAATTATCCAGGCCAAACAGAAGTTTTAGCAACTAGCGCGGGTGTAGATAAATACGGAATGTTATTTGTAGCGCGATCGCCTCACACTGGTTTTACTTTACGCACCCTCCTCGCTACTACCCATATTCCTTTATCTAAAGTACCTTCAGTTTTAAATCCTCAACTGATGTCAAAAAAATTAGATTTGCTGGTAAATTGTCTCAAAACTGATTTTGGGATCGATCGACCTAAAATTGTTATATCTGGTTTGAATCCTCACAGTGGTGAAGAAGGTCAACTAGGAACTGAAGAGAAAGATTGGTTAATATCTTGGTTGCGAACGAAAAGAGAATCCTACCAAAATTTACAATTAATCGGCCTCGTACCTCCCGATACTATGTGGGTAAAACCAGGTCGTGCTTGGTATGAAAATGCAAGCGAAAATAATACTGCCGATGCTTATCTTGCTTTATATCACGATCAAGGTTTAATTCCGGTAAAATTAATGGCTTTCGATCGCGCT
>JASJDA010000405.1 GCA_030065755.1 Prochloraceae cyanobacterium
GAGGTTGACTTGCCCTTTGACGTTGTTCTACCCTCATCAGAAGAGATAAAAAGTGAATTACACGAACATGTTTCAGAAGCGCGACCTATTCCTAAGAAAGATTCTTTAGTTTTACAAGAAGTTGAGATGGAGATATTTAAAGAGACTCCAACAAAGGAATTAGAAAATATTGCTCTTACTGATGACTTTTTACAACAGATTCGAGAAGAAATAACTAAACAGATAGGACCTATTGGCGGCTATATTATTGACAATATTTTAGAAGAAAATCCCCAGATAACTGCTGAACAATTGTTGGAATGTATGGCGGATCGAATTAATAAATCTTATAATGTCATCCTTACTGATGGATTTTTACAACAGGTTCGAGAAGAGATAACTAGACAGATAGGACCTATTGGCGGCCATATTATCAATAATATTTTAGAGGAAAATCCCCAGATAACTCCACAACAACTAGTGGAACTTATGGAGGCTGAAATCGGCAAATCCCAAAAAAATTGGAAATTTCAACAAAATTTACACGTACTCAAACCGACTGATAACCCAAAGTGACATACTCCTACACTGATACTGGCGTATACAGTGTCGGCTTATTGAGGGTAATTGCTCAATAACCGCTGGAGGCGATCGAGGATGATGAAAGGCGATCGATCGTAGATATCAAATGGCGCTTATTGAGAATAGTAGCAACAAGCAATCTACTGTTCTATCTGTCTCCAATAATATAAAAACCGAAGGACAGGTAGAACACTCACAGGTTGAAGCAGAAGACAAATCTACTGTTCTACCTCTCGACCATAATATAGAAACCGAGGGACAGATAGAACACCCAGATCTTGAAGTGCAAGGAGCTGTTCTACCTGTCCCCATTAATATAGATACCGTTGGAGAGGTAGAACACCTAGATATTGAAGTAGATGGCAATTCTACTGTTCTACCTGTTCCCATTAATATATCTCTCTTCTGTCACTCTGGGTAAGATACAATAATCAAAAAACTCTGAAACCCAGAGCCAATCTATGGTTGAACCCCGTCCTCCTGTCTCCACCGTACAATTTCTAGATTCTTATTGCTCACTCTATCAAAATCTATTCCCAGAAGTGCGAAGTTTTGAGAATTTTAAATATCTGCATCTAGGAATGATTTCTAATATAAAAAGAAAAACTTTACCAGCGAACTGCTTGCAGCAGCGCTTGCGCTCCCGCGAGAATAGTTGGACTAGATAATGAACAAAGTTTACATCATTTCTTGACAAAATCTCCTTGGAGCGCTAAAGAGTTAAGGAGGAGAAGGTTAGAAATAATTCTTAACTTTTTACAAGGACGTTCTATTATTTTAATAATAGACGAAACAGGGGATAAAAAGAAGGGTAAAAGTACCGACTATGTTAAACGGCAATATATCGGAAATATTGGCAAAATAGAAAATGGAATAGTTGTTGTTACAGCTTATGGTTATTTAGATGGAATAACTTTTCCCTTAACTTTTGAAGTTTTCAAACCAAAAGGAAGACTAAAAGACTCAGATAGCTATAAAACTAAACCTGAAATAGCTGGAAAAATGATTGAAGATTTACAAGCACTTGGGTTTAATTTTGAATTAGTTTTAGCTGATAGCCTCTATGGTGAAAGTGATGTTAATTTTGTTAGCGTTTTACATAAATTTAACTTAAATTATCTTCTGGCAATCCGCAGCAATCATGCAGTATGGCTACCTAAAGGACAGAATGTGCGCCGTAATAAGTGGCGGAACTTTGAGAGAATAATGAGTGACGATCGTAGAGAAACTAGATACATTAGAGAAATTATTTACGGGTTACGTCGTCAACAACAGTTCTGGCAAATTACCACTGATATTGAATCTTTACAACTTTACCTGATAATACAACCTGGTATGTGATGACTTATATTCCAGGAGTTAAATATAAAGAAATTGGCAATCTTTTTGGTATAAGAACATGGGGACAGTTATTCTTATTTTTAATAAGGAAGTCCTCATTAGTAGATAAGTTATTGGTCTCAGCAGATAAGTTATTGAAAAGGACTTCCTTATTAAAAATAAAAGATTTTCCAGGGGTTGAATATGGATTAAAGCCAAGCAAAAATGAATTAGGATGGGCAGATTTTCGAGTAACTAATTATTCTCAAATACAGAAGTGGTGGGAGATAGTCATGAGCGCCTACTTGATGGTAAGTCTTCATTGCGCGCCGCTACGCGGATCCGGCTCGCCGGATCGCTTGAATCAATCGCTCTCATCTGTTCCAGAAAAATTTCAAAGACATGAGTTGTGGGATTTTAATAAAGGCTGGAAAAATCACCTCAATAATCTTCACTTAATTATACAACCTTTTCTTTACTTTGGTCTAATAAAACGCTGGTTGAAAGTCTTCCCTATTCCTCAATTATCTCTGGGTTTTCCTAGATTAATTTCCATTATGAATTTATTCGATCTCTGCGATTTTACATCCTATTTTTCCGATAGTTGTTATCGATCGAGTGCCTAGAGTGACAGAAGAGAGATAACTCTCTTCGGTACCGAAGATGGTTTTGAAGATTATTATCAGAGCCTCACCCAAAACGAATTTATCCAACTGCTCTTATGGATGCACGCCCACAGATATCCAGATACTGATTTTAGCTTCTATCTGGTGGGAACGGGACTAGATCCTCAATTCTTAGCAGAACTAGGATGCGACATTGAGTTACGAGACGTTGCGGAATTATGTCCTGAAGCTGCCACCAGCAGGCAACGAGATAGATGGCGTATATTTCAGTTCTCGTCCTCATTTGTAGTTAAGCTATTTACCTCAACATCCTTATTATCGTTAAGGACTCCCGAATTATTAATAGCAATCATTGGACCCCAGTCCCCCAGTCTCCCCGTCTTCAATCCCCCATCAGTTCTGGATTTCACTCAAGAGTGAGCGTGGCATTCAGCCCTGAACCTTTACTTAAGGTAGTTCGCATTGAGAATCAACGCAAGTCGGACAAATTTCTCGAGGTAGAATCTTCAAATAAACGAGAATTTGAAAGATTTTACATCCAATGCAAAAACCAAAAGCAAATTCTAAAGTAGCAGCTATAGTTAAACACCGTAATAAAATGTAAGCCCAACTTGTTAAATTAAATCCAAAATAAAGAATTAAAGCAGTCGCTGTCATAAATAATCCCATGCCACGAGCAAAGCGTTTAGAACTTCCTGGCTCCAATTTGGGTTTTAAATTGAAAATCGGAATTAACAAACGATTTACAACTAAAGACAGTAAACTTAGTTTTGAGCCAAATAGCACTTGGACTAAAAATTCGTAAACCAAATAAGCAATTAATGCTGGTAAATCCAAAGCGCTCGCCACAGCAGCAATTAAAACAATTCCCAAAGCCACTAAGCGATTTTCAACTTTGTTTACCAGAGGTGGGTATTGATACCACTTTTGAGTTTGTGATGAAGATTTTTTGATAAAAGCATTTTCGAGCTCTTTTGTTCTAATTGGTCCCTCGAAGTTTGGCAAGCCAGAAAAATCAAAGCTAGCATTAGCTGGTTTAAATTCTCCCGAAATCGGATCTTGTTGATAGGTTCCTTGCCATTGACCTTTGGCAATTGTGGCAACAGCTTGAATCAGCGTTTGTATTTCTTCTTGTGTATTATGAATTCCTAAACTAACTCGAACAGCTCCAGGTAGATTAGCTCGTTTTCCTCGAGCGATATTTTTCTCTAAATCTTGCTCTTGTTCGGGAGTGATCTCAAATAATTTCTTAATCAAAGGTTGGGCGCAAAAACATCCATGTCTTACAGAAATTCCCCATTCATGAGCAAGAATGGCACTCACTAAACCATAATGAATTCCTTCTATATTAAAGCTAACTACTCCGACTCTTTTGGTTTGACTTATTTGCTTGTTAAAACCCAAAATTTGTACTTGAGCAATTGAAGATAATTCTTGTAATAGTAAACTAGTTAACTTTTGCTCGCGCGCTTCTATTTCCTCCATTGTCGTTTTTTCCATAACTCTTATAGCTCGAGCTAAAGCCAGCATTCCTATAATATTCGGAGTTCCAGCCTCTTGTTTGTGAGGAGTTTCCGCCCAAATTACATTATCAAGGCTAACCGATTCAACTGTCCCCCCTCCTGATTGATAAGGTTGAGATTGAGAAAAAATATCTTTTCTGCCAACCACAATCCCCACTCCAAAAGGACAGTTCATTTTATGACCGCTAAAGACCACAAAGTCGATATTTTCATCCTTGTTTCTCATGTCAAACCGACGATGAGGAATTAATTGCGCTCCATCTAACACTGCCAAAGCACCATACTGTTTTGCTATTGCTGCAATTTCATAAATAGGAGTAATTATCCCCGTTACATTAGAAGCTCCTGAAAAACAGACAACTTTTACTTTTCCAGATGCTTTCTTTAATAGATCTTCTAATTGTGCTAAATTTAATTGTCCGTAGCGATCTATCGAAATATAATCTACCTCTGCTCTCCTTCGCCAAGGTAAATCGTTACTATGATGTTCTGATACGGTGGTAATTACTCGCTCTTCTGGTTGAAAATCAATGCTGTTAGCAATTAAATTTAATCCTTCAGTAGTGTTACGAACTGATATTACTACATCTCGATCGCGATCCCAGCCGACAAAATTGCCGATAATTTCTCTTGCTTCTTCATATCTTTGACTGCAAAAAGCGGAATCAAACCCTGCACCACGATGAATATTAGAATAATAAGGTAAAATTTCCTGTACAAAATCATTTACTTCTTCAAATGGCTTAGTGCTAGCCGCATTATCAAGAAAAATTTGACGAGTTAATTTTCCATTTATTAAAGGAACTAATCTGTGAACTCCCATAACTTTGGGAAAATATTTTTTTTTCCGCTCTAAATTTATTTGAGATATTATTTGAGGTTTAACTGAATATTTTTTGGGAAAATTGTTTTTTTTTATAACGGTAAAAATTTAATGCCATTTGAATTGGCTCCTGTTGTTCGTCGTTGGTTTTTCTTCTGTCTTTTATTATTAATGTAATTTGAAAATTGGTCAGTAAGAAAAAGTATGAAAAAGTATACAAAAAAGTGAGAAAAAGTATGTAATTGTCTCGAAAAGTAAGTACCCGAACGTGCATTAATTATCCTTTCAGGATGTCCCAATGTTTTTTTTCGGCAAAGTCTTTAGCAATCATAGAAAATTTGAGTGGTGAAATTCTTTAAAAAGCTTGCTATATAGCGTTTCTAAATGAGATATAAACTGCGATCGAGATGGTAAAACTGCGATCGAAACAGTAGAACTGCGATCGAAACAGTAGAACTGCGATCGAGATTTTCAAGAAAGCCCAACCCGTAATGCTAGAAATGGAGGGATTAGACAGTGAAATTCACTCTCTTTTTGATGAAATCTTAACTCAAAGAAAATTGGGGAAAAAGACAAGAAAAGAAGTCACCTCGATTTACGAAATGCTTCAATTTATGGGGCAAATCTCTCCTGTTGAGTCTCAAGAAGAAGATGAAGATGAAGATTCGGAACTAGATGAGCTATTTGGATTAGAAGAGGAAAACTCACAAGAGAGTAATGGCACAGATGGAGGGACTCAAGAGAAAGATAAGAAGTGCTCCCTCTCTCCAGAAGATGGGCCTCAAAGTAGCAAACAACTGCGTCAAACTTTTCTGCGGTTAGCAGAAATATACCATCCCGATAAAGTGAGCGACCCTGAAACTCAGAAACGCCACACAGAAATTATGAAAGAAGTCAATCGCGCTTACAAAGAAGGCGATGCAGCCAGACTTCTAGAACTCGAACGTCTC
>JASJDA010000406.1 GCA_030065755.1 Prochloraceae cyanobacterium
TGCGTCCTCTCTCCAGCTTCTTTTTTTATTTTGTCCGACTACTTATCTGGCGAGCGCTAGTTTTTAAGCATAACTAAATCGGATGAGCCATTAATTCAAAGACTTCGACATAGGGGTGCTGCCCTAGAGATTCTAGAATTTTATTGACTTCTTCGATCGTTAAATTAATACTAATTTGTTCCATTTTTACCACTCCAAAGTAATAGTGTCAAGAAGCACCGTTTGTATTCGTATCTAATAAGTTTACATCTTCGGGTTTGCTCAAAACAAGCCACCCTTCTCGGATTTCTTGAGAACCTGAAAAAGTAGCTCGTGAAGATACTGGATTGATAACGATCTCATTTAGATCGAATATTTTGTTAATAAGAACATCTAGGTTTTCCAAATCTCCTGTAAGCGTTTCTCTTTTATCTTTAGGTACAATTTTAGCTTTGCCCTGGGGTTCTTTATTTCCATTTTCAGTAAAAGTTGTTAGCCATTTTTGATTAAATAAATCTTGCCAAACTCGCTCCGCTTCTGGATTCTCTTCTAATTTATTCTCAGAATAGAATTGAATGAAGGCGGTTTTTTCGATCGCTGGCGTAGTCAAAATTTCTGACCAGGTTTCCCTGCCTTTTTTCTCCAACCAAACCCAATCGTAATCTGGGGCTGTTGGTAAAGGAAGATTTAGACTACCTTGGTTAGTCCGATCTGTCAAAATAGGAGAAGTTAAGAATGTCACTTTGATATTAGCTAATGCCTCAGTATAATGTTCTGGAGGAATATTAATAACCTTACTAGGTAAAATACCCGATGTTGCATGAAATACTCCTCGCGGATCGACTAACATCGTTAAAGTTTGAGGATCGCTACTAATAGACTGGATAATATTAATTGGACCTTCCTCTACTTCTGGATTTTTCTCACGGTCTATAAATTGAGTTTCAATCTTGTCAGATTCATTAAGATCGCTTTGTTGAGCATAAAAAATATTGTTTTCATACTCATAACCTATTTCAGTTTGAGAATTTTTCTTTTCTTTCCAATAACCAATAACTCCATCATTGAGTTGCCGATATTCCCCAATACGAATTGGAATCTTAACATCAATCAAATCATCAGTATCTCTTTCCTCAAGCGATCGCATTTGCTGCATTTCTTGACGAAAAATATGCCAATCTTGATTAATAGCTGGTAGTCCTTGCAATTCTAGATTTACTGATGCTCGTACCACGGCGATCGGACGACCCATCAGTAAGGCTAAACTTTGGTTCTGAGCAAAGTTTTCTGGATCGATATTATTGAGAGCGTTGTTCAGACAAAGATTAAAATTTTCAACAAAATCTCTTCCCAAAGTAATTATAGTTTCTACCATTTTATGCAAATGGATATTAGCTATATTGGGAATTTCTTGACCGTCTATTATTGTGGTGGCTAGTGGAGTATTTCCTGGTGCATCATCCCATTCCCCATTAATATTAATTGCTCCCAAAGCTTGACCTTGATTATCGTAAATCATCAAGCTACCATTTAAGTTATTAGGAAGTATCCACCCACAAATTGGAGTTGTGTTTGGATCGTCATTAGTTTCTCGGTTATCTCGATCGTTTGCCGATCGCCAGCGAAAATTAATTCGACAAGGTTGAACAAAGCGAGGCGGAATAACAATGCGATTATTCTCCTTTGCTTTCATACTCTCTGGCTTAATCACATATTCTTCTGAGTTAACCTTCCAATCTAGATTTCTGACTTGTCCGAAAGTATCAACTAACTGCAAATCAATAATCCGCAGTTCTCCAGAACGAATCGGGCTAAAATCATCTAAAGGTTGGGGCGCACTTTTTATTTCACCCGCAACTGCTGCTTCAACTTCGTCTGTAAATTTTTGGTAATCTGCAAACCCGATCGGATCTTCAATGGCTAATTGCAAGGTTTGTTTGTGCATCAGCAAGGCTTCATTAAATCCACCAAGCGCTTGAGATAAACAATTGAGCTTTTGCAGTTGCGATCGCGCTTGTTTAGCTGTAGCAACAGCATGAGGAACGATCTTTAAATTATTCTCTTCATACCATATTTTGAGGGCTTGGATATTTGCTAGTTTCCCTAAATATTCATCGCGATCGATCTCAATAACCTCTTTATAGTCGGGATATTCTTGAGAAATATACTGACGCAAATAACTTTCTATCTCTTTATCTCTTGGCTTTCGATCTTGTAAATGTTGTTCGTAATCAATAATTTTTTGATAAACAGAATTAGTAATAGTGGTTTGCCCTCGATCGTGCTTTTCTAAATATTCTTCAATGCGCTTTTGTAACAATGAATTAGCATAGGGTGTTAAGATACTAAAGCCACTGTAGATATTAGAATCTCGATCGGTTTTAATTCGATTAGTTGCTGTATCACCGACAACAGATTGAGTAAGTTTTGGCGATAAATCTACATCATTTGTCTCAAGGGAATAATTTTTGGTCAGAAAATCGTTACGATATTTGCGATTAGCAGAAGTTTTATTGCTTCCATTAGCTACAGTAAATACTTCAACTAACCATTCCAATATAATAGGATTCCAAGGTTGCTCTTTCCAAATATTAAAGCCAATACGTTCTCGATCGTTCACAGGTTGAAGTTCGTTAATCTTATCAAAAATAGTCTTAAAATTTTCTTGAATTAAGCCTTCAATCGTTCGATCGGCTATTATTTGACATTCAAGTAACCCATCCTCACTAAGACGACCATCTTGACCGTGCCTTTGAGTTGCTTTTACATCGTCTCCTACCATTAAAACAACAGGCTCTTTTGGTTCCCAGTAACGAGGACTGCCAACTATTTCTAAACTATAGGTTGGAGGATAAGGGGTTTTTTCTTTTATTTTTGGCTCTAGGTTATTATATTTAGCCTTAAGTTCTTCATTGTGGGCATTAATTACAGTAATTAAACTATTAATCTTCCCTGCTAGTTCAGAAGATAGAGGAGAATCCGAACCCGATGCACCACTCAATTTTCCGTTCTCGTCCTGAAATAAATTCAATTCTCCGGTTGCATTGAACTTTTCCTGTAGAGGTTCTAGTCCTTGTTTTTGAATGTAATACTTTACTTCATCAATATCAGGATAGTCATCCCAACTATCTTCTGGTGGATAGGTAGAAACCATATATTTGTACCAGTCAGAAAAAAGTTGTCGTCGTCTGGAATTAATTTCTGCTAAAGCACGATCGTATTCTTGCTGTGTCTTGTTGAGATCATTGAGTTGAGATGCAATATGTGGAGGTAGATCGAGTTTCGTTTGAGAAGAAGGCTTATTTTTAAAATTAGATTGCTGTATTTCTAATTTAGAATTAGATTGGTCTGTTTCTAAGCGAATTCTCCAGAGAAATCCTCCTGTAATTGCATTAAAGCCAGCTTCGTGGCGAATTTCCTTGAATTTAGCTCCAGTATCTAATTGTTGAGATTCTAAGCTTTCGGCAAACTGTAGGGCTTCTAATTGTTCTTCGGCGATCGCTTTCTGGGATGGATCGATCGTTTCAGCCAAATAAGCCGATAATGCTTCCGTTCCCGTATTAGCAACGACTAGGCTAATATTAGCTTGTTCTAAGGGCTGCTTTATTGAGTTAACATTAAAAGTCAATCGAGAATAACAGACTATTTGAGGAACTTCACTATCCCCAGTTAAGATCTCATTTTCGAGATCGATCTTCCATTTAAATTCTTCTTGAATTGCATCAATTAAGACTTCGGTAGTTAGTTCTTCTGTTGGAAAATCTTCTTGAAAGTCTTTTTTAAAGTTTATAAAAAATTCACTGAGATAGTTACTTTCGCGATCGCTGTACCAACCAATAACATCGTATTGAAGATCCTCTGGTATATTAGTAGCGTCAGCATATTTTGGATCGTGAAAGCCAAAGACACTACGACAATTTGGATAAAAAGCAGCAAAGGTAGGTTCGCCATAACCAACAGCAGTCAAACGTTCCAGATACTTTGCATCTGAGTCTTCTAGATTCTTTTTTGGTTTCGCTAAATTAACCTTTCGCTTTCTTCCTAGATAACGAAAGGGTGGTGAATTTGGGTTATCTTGATAAGGATAAGTAACGCTATCCTCTTGAAAGCCGTCACTTGGCAGATACAGATAATCACTTTCAACAATCCAATGTTCAATTCCTTCGCGATCGCGACGAGTTACTAGCCAACGATTAGGAACGGCAGGAAATTGACCATTATTACTTTCTTTAGTTAATGCGTCGGGTAATGCCCAATGAAGGTGAATTCCAGCTTTTAAATAAAGGTTTTTATTTTGAAAAGGCTGAGAAACAATTGATTCACTTAAATTTACAATATCAGGATTAACATCGCGCTTGGCATTGAAATAAGGAAGACGATTAAAATCAACCATTGCTGATGCTACACTCATTCCAAATCTAAGGTGTAAAGCATCTGTTTTTATGGGAACTAATAAGATATTGGTCATTTATATTTTTTTAACCTTTTATTTAAATTACTTCAAACAAAATCTGATTGTTTGAGGTAGATGATGACTAGGTAAAAATAGTTAAACTATTTTCTTATTCGGCTATTTCAGGATTAATTTTTTGCATAATTTACAAAATGTCATATTAGATACATCGATTTATTACTAACTGACCTCGAAAAATTTCCTGGTATAAATATTTCGTTGATAGCAGAATAAGCTGTTTATAAGAGTTTCCAAGATCCGAATACGTGTCTAAAGGATAATCAACTCTCTTTGGTTGAAATTTCAAACTTACCGAAGTAATAGGCGGGAGCGAAGCTGCGCCTTCGGCGAACGCTAACGAAGATCCGCCATTAACGAAATATTTACAGGAAGAAAAATTTTAACTATACTAATTGGGGTTAGTATCTGAAGCAATTTTTCCTCCTGTAGGGGTTGTGCCAAGATACGTGTAAAATCCTGCCACAATGTGCTGTAAAAATTATCAATAATAGGTTTTAGCGATTATTGCCAAGCTATCTGTTCCACGTCTGTTTGAAGATCGGATTTGGTAGCACGAACGGGAATATGAAATTACAGGTGGCAACAACAATTAAAAGAGAAGCTAACCGCAAAATTTGAGCTTATTAAGCAATCTGTAGCTAATGCTCAAAACTAAAATATTTATTTTTTACGATCGATTAAGATATTTGAAATTTGAAATTATCATACTTGCAATG
>JASJDA010000407.1 GCA_030065755.1 Prochloraceae cyanobacterium
TCTGTATTAGTATTAGTTAGAACTTTTTCAGATTGAGAGCGATCGCCTCCTTGAAACTGTTGTGTATTAACAAACTCAGGGGTAGGAGTTGAAATTTCCTCTCCCGCAGCTGAAACAACTTGAAAAGAGTTAGGCAACTGTTCCTCATCTGTTCGAGCGGGTACTTGTCGTCCAGCACATTGACAAATTACAGTGTATTCTACGCGAGCGCCCGCTTGTAAAGCAGGAAGGTAAGCGCGAAAGTATTGAGCCTGGCGTAAAAGATCGTTTCTCAGATATTTAGCAACTACAGTTTCAGTTAAACTTTGATTAACTCGGTAGCGCACTTCAACGACGTTACTGGCATCTGGAGGTTGAACGCCTACTATAATTTTGGCTTCTGTTCCTTCTAAAACTGACCCATCTGGAGCAGGAGCATCAGATGTTCCATACCAAATTAAAATACCATTGTTCTCAAATCTCATTATTCCCTCCTTGATTTGCTCTTCGACTTACTTCAAAGAAGTTGGAGCTTCTAGATCTAAGATTTCGAGCGTCCCCTTCCTCTACGGGCGTAAGGGAGGGGTTATTTACGTTTCGTGCGCTGCAGTTCGTTCAACAAGACATTTCCAACTATTTGTCAAATTCCAGTCTCATAACTGCAGTTTTGTCTTTTAATCTCAAGGCGAAGCGCTCGTAAACACGGAAACAGAAATTCCCCTGGGCATCTTGAGTCACATATTCGGCTTGATCATCCATACCCACGACTAAGTCCATCGTATTACCCCCTAAAGAGACAAGGACTCCTTTCAATGGAGGCAAAGTTCCTGTTCCATAAAAGTGAGTGCAACCCCCGTAGGAATGGGTTGAAGAATTATTTCCCATTGATTGCATTTCTTTTTCGTAAGACATATCTTTTCGAGATTTCATCCCATAAAACCCATTCGTTACTAGCCTGGCAATCCGATCGGCAGGCATGATTAAAGTTGTGGGCAATGGTGCATAAGTGTCTGCATAAGGAACAAAGTTTAAAACCAAAGCATAGGGACCATAGTGAGCTTGGGCTAGTCCCTCGCCCCCTTGGAGGCGCGCATAGGCTTCAGATACGGCACCGAAGGTATTTTCTCCCCATCTTTGTTGAGGTCCAGGGGTTTCTAAAGCTGGAACATGAATAATTTGTTGTAGGTTGTCTTCTCCTGTACTCTCAGAACGTGGTGCATTTAATAACCCTTGATTAGCAGGTCCAGATCTAGCAATTACTTTTCTGTCTCGGAATAAAGGATGCTGATTTTCGCCTGGAGTAATTGAGTTAACTCCCTGAAATATCACTACGTCAAACGCCTGTGAAAGCAGGTTAGCAGCGCGAGTTGCTAAGGTTACAGCGGTTCCCAGTTCTTCTTCCCGTTCGACCTGTTGGAGTGTCAAGACGAACTCAACAACCAGTTCGAGTAAGTAGTCTGTCCTGGCTTCGGGTACCTGTAACCTATTATTCTCATCTACCTCAATGGTGTCAGATGGGACAGTTAATTTCCCTGATTCTACTGGTCCATGGAGAGGAAGAAATTTGCAGGCAATTTTGGTGCGTTTGCATTCGTCATGCACGGCGCGATCGATCCGATTCCAGATTTCATCATCCCAGGGTAGTTCTTTTCTTCTGAGATTTTGTTCCATTGCTAGGGTCATGTTCATTGTGTGACTCCTTGGAGCGAAAATTTGTTTGAGTTCTGCGGCGTTTACATCCCGATCGCATTCCAATTGTCCAGCTCCCACCAGAAATTGGCAATAATCCTCAACAGCCTTAAATGTATCGATGCAATCGTCAAAAGTCAGTCCTTTTAACGTTTGACGAGAAATGCGCGCGAAGCGGTTACGGTGTTCGTTGGCCAAAAGATGTTTCTCCGATGCCCAATGAGCGCTCCTCCGCCTCTGGGGAGGGAGATTTCAGTCTCGGTGATTGGGTTTTTCAACTGTCTATCGGAAGGCATTTGTTTATCCGCGTGGATACTCGCAAACATCTATAGTTTTGACCATCTGCTTATTACTCCGAGATAATCTTTTTACTTTACGCAGAGAGCCGATTTTTTGTAATATTTATTTACCTTAACCTCTGACCCCTTTGGGGAATTCAAAATTCAAAATTCACGCAGGAAAATACAATTAATTTTGAATTGTTTAATTAAGGATACCCTCCCGCGACTGGAGGTAAAAATCTCCCAAACTGGAAGCGAGAGAGGCTTTCAGTAACTCCTTATTTCAAGCCCTTGCATGCGGGGCATGGTTTCCTCTCATCACCGAACCAGCGCTTCGCTTATTAGGGTACTTCCTGCGCGCGCGTTAAAACTAAAAACTCTCACCTAACAGTAAACTACAGCCTAAAAAATCTCTCTGAAAGACATATAGTTAAACCTCTTCCTCAAAAAGAGATTTTTAAATCTTAAAAAAAGCCAGGATTTTACTTGAATCCCTAATCTAGTTGGTCTTTGTTTTTTTTTTCTACGGTGGCAAAATAGCCTGGAGTAGTTCTGTTTCCAATTCCATCAAATATCGATCGGGATCTTTACGAAAATTACGTTGTTGAAGACGACTTTTACGCAGTTTTTCTACTTCTTGGCGTTTTTGCCGCCACAAAGTTAAATTTACTCCTGCTAAATCGGTAGCAGTAAAAATTTTCAATTTAGTAGCGATCGCGGCGACAATTTTTGAAGAACCAGAAACTACTGTTGAAGAGGGTGCTTTCTTTAGACCAGTACAACGTCTCTGATGGTGACGAAAAGAACCAAACATTTGTTCTAAGTTATTATTGGTTCTTGGTAGTCCTTCTACCCAATAACAGTGAAATAATCCCGAAGAATAACTAACAGTAATTTTGTGAAAATGTTCAATATATTCTGATAGTTTTTTCGTTTGATGTTTCCAACGAAGCATACTACCCACTAACCCAAAGTATCGAGAGCGAACAAGTGGCGCACTTAAGTCCTCTTCATTCTCTAAAATTTTTGCTGCAGTATGAATCCACTGATAAACTTGAATTAGATCGGGCCAAAATTCTTTAGTTTTATCTAAAGCATTCTCTAAAATCTGCTTCAATTTAATTAATTCATGGGGAAGAGATCTTTTTTTTTACTTTTTCAAGTGAATTAGTAATTTTTGTTAACCGTTCTTGAAGTTTTATTCCTGGCACTTTTAGAGGTGGTTTTCCGCGATCGGTCAAAGAAGATCTGACAGCACTACAATATTTTTTGATACAAGTCGCTTCAGTATCATCTCTATTTTCTACGCTTTTTTCTAAAGGACGAACCCCTCGAACTAACTTTTTTAATTCTTTATTAGCATGGCGATCTGCTTCCATTATTGGTTTTATTGCTTCTTTTAAATAATGATAGTGACATAATTGATGTACTGCAGTCGGTAAAGTCTTCTTGATAGCTTGACGTATAGAAAGTTGTCCATCACTAATCACCGCTTCAATTCTTACTGGTAAGAAATCTTTGACCTCTTTTATTAATAGTTCTAGCTCCGCAGAACTACTTGATAAAATACTGCGGGTTAATAATATTTCTTCAGAAATACAATCTCTAATTACCCATAAAACTTCGTGTCCTACATGTGGTTGTAATCCATCGAGCGCTAAAATTACATATTTTTGCTCTTTTAAAACTTGTTGTAATCTTTGATTATCTGTTAAAGAAGCTGATATTAATTCATCATAGCGATTCAATAAATTAGTAACACTCCTTTGAGAAATGTTTATATTTCTCGATCGTAATTGTTGATGAATTTGAGGGACACTCCGATGTTCTTGGTATCTCAATTCTCCACAAAATGCAATTATATCTAATCCAAATTCATGTTTGGGCAGTGCATATTTTCCTTCGGCTTCTGGTCGATAAACTTTATGGTAACGAGCGCAATTTTTATTGGGACAACGCCTTATGTTTAGCTTAAATTTTATGACTTCTTTTAAAGTTCTAACTTTTCTGGAATCTGAATAATCCCAGCTCATATTTCGCTGGCAGCTAGGGCACTTTTTATGAAGACAATTTAGTACTAACGATCTATTTGCTTGTGGAACAGGGTTATTTCTTGGCATTGATTCTTATTTACGCCCACAACCTCTAGTTTACAGAAGATTGAGGCAAAATAGCTAGGCTATTTTGCCGGCTTAGGTTATTTAAGCAATGCCGAAGTACGAGAATTAGTAAGGACTGGTCAAGGACAGGGGGGAAAATTCGATAGTTTGGACGAATTGAGAGGAATTAATCTTAAGGAAGCTAACTTAACTGATGCTAGCTTTATCGGATCTAACTTAAACCGCGCTAATCTACAAGGCGCAAATCTATCAAGAGCTAAGTTAGTTCAAACTTTATTGGAGGGTGCAGATTTAACTGGAGCTACTTTGACCGGAGCTTATATCCAAGATTGGGGCATTAGCAGTACTACTAAAATAGAGCGAACAAATTGCGATTATGTTTATCTGAAATTACCCACTAATGAAAAGCCAGACCCCGATCGCCATCCAGCAGATACAAATACAAATTTTAAACCAGGAGAATTTGCCAGTCTGGTTGGAGTAGTTACCAATACTATCGATTTAGTTTTTGAAAACGGCATAGATTGGAAAGCTTTTTTACCAACCTTACAAGAATTACAATTTAAATATCAAGAAGAAAATTTATCAATTGCCGCGATCGAGAAGAAACCCGACGGCGCTTTTGTAGTCAGATTAAACGTTTCTCCCTACGCAGATAAAGGGTTGATAGAGACTCAAGCTAAAAAATTATATGAAGAGAAACTTAAACTAATTGAAGCTCAGCATCGTGCTGAATTGAAAAGTTTAGAAGCGGAATACAGCATAAAATTATCAAATAAAACCGAAGAGATAATACAAGTATATAAAAAGCATAATTCAGATATATTAGAATTAGGTAAACTGGCAGCTAGCAGACCAATTAGTGCAGAGGCTCAAGCAGTGATAAACCAAAGCGAAGATTCAAGTACAAAATACGATTTTTCACAAGCTCAAATAACTGCTAGTGGTGCTGGTTCGTTTAACTTGGGTGAAATTAAAGGAACAGTTGCTAATTCTATTAATCAGCTACCAGATGTAACAGATAAAGATAAACCAGGTATTAAACAATTACTCAAACAGTTAAACGAAGCGATCGCCAATTCAGAAGAGCTAGACGATCAAAACAAAGCAGAAGCATTAGACCAGGTGAAAGACTTAGCAGAAGCAGGTAAAAATCCCCAAGACGGGGCAATGAAGAAAGCAGCAAAAACGGCGATGACGATGTTGAGAGGTACAGTAGCCGCCATACCAACTGCCACTAAGTTATTATCTGAATGTAATAAGCTCTTACCTGAAATCGCTAAGTTATTTACTTAATAGAAAATACAATAGCCCTTCTACACCACACATTTAAACTCTTCGGTTCATTCATTAAGTCGAGCAACAAAACTCACGGGTAGCTCTAAGCGTGCGCAAGAAATTTAGAGCTGATTCGTAAAGAAAATCTATAAATTGAGGAATAGAGCTGGCGATCGATAATAAAATACCGTATGATTTTTAATATCCTGATATAAATAATGAGTCGTCTTCCAGAGATTGCTAATCCTTTGAGAAAAATTTATCCGAGTGATTTAAGCGATCGGGAATGGGAGTTACTCGAACCCCTGCTACCTAAAGAGAAGGGCTTTGGTCATCCAAGAGACGTTGACTTGAGAGAAATTCTTAATGGCATTTTCTATGTCCAACGTACTGGTTGCCAATGGGAAATGATGCCTCACGATCTGCCACCACATACAACAGTATATGGTTACTTTCAGAAATGGCAGCCGTTTTGGTATATGGCAAAGTATTCACGATCGAATACGATGTCA
>JASJDA010000094.1 GCA_030065755.1 Prochloraceae cyanobacterium
CCGATAGCGTCGTGACATGAGCGTCCTGGTCTGAAACCGTATGAGTTTGGTTCAAATTTGGCTTCCCATTCTGGTTCTAGTGCCAGTTTGACAAGAGCTTGTGTTGCTCGGTCTTTTATTGTGGGTATACCTACTCTACCTTATGGTTACTCAACAGAAGCCAGTTTTCCCCCTGTTTCCAGGTTTAAACTGAACGAATCGCACCTGCTTACTGAGGTATAGGACTCTTCGGTCAAAATAACTTTTATTCCTGCTAATTCACACTTATAAGTTAATTGTGCAATTAGTTTAGAATGGGAAATATTGACAAAATTTTGATTGTTAGTCTTGCCTATATTAATCGAGTGTTTTTGTTGTTTATTTTGACCGATTACTAACGTTCCAATTGAGTTAGCGCGCAAAGTGTTAACAATCTGATTACTGGCCTGATGTAAGTAATTGTTAATCTTTTGATTACGACGACGAGTTAGTCGAAGTATTCGCTTAGAGCTATAAGTAAAGCGCGGTAATTGTTCTTGAAGACTAGCTTTTTTCTTGTTATAGAATTGATTGATACTTTTTAAAGGTCGCCCGTTAACCAAAATAGGTTGAAAACCTGCTTGGTTTGAAGTTAGCGCTATTAAATTGTTCAATCCCAGGTCTATACTAGCTACAAGTTTATTGTCTTTGATACTACTAATTAGCTTTTCATAAATAACCTCAATAATATAACAATCAGTATTAGGAACTATCCTGACTTCTTTGAGAGATTCAGGGGCTATTTTGCTCGGAATTTTGATGTTAGTCTTAGATGGTGCAACTATTCCTTTTTTTAACCATACTTTACTAATTGCTTGTCTAGTATAAACAAGAATATTTCGTCCTTTCTGCTTATCCTTGTATTTGGGTAATTTTGGACGACCTGTAAATTTTTCTGGTGATTTCTTCCATTCTGATAGTGCAGCAAAGAAACTAGACCAGTTTCGTTCTAAGACTCTTAATACTTGTTGAGCGACTTTAGCTGGTATTGCCTTATATTCTTCTGTCTGCTTTAGAGCTCGATCCAGTAAATTATAATTAGAGTAAATCTTAGCATAAATGAAGCCTTGACGAATATTATAATTAGCTAAGTTATAGAGATTTTTAGAAGCAAAACATAGAGAGTCACATTCATCGAAAAACTTATGGCCTCTTTTGATAATATGTCTCTCTACTAACTTCATTAATCATCTCCATTACTACTTTCAAGTTCGGCGATAATCTTTTCTGTTTTTCTTTTAGCTCTTCTTAATCCATACAGTCGAGAGCAGAAGGAAGTGATTACAGAAGTACATTTATTGCTTTACACTTCTATTTTAGCAATAAATGATTATGTTTGTATATATTTGAATATATTTTTAATTAACTAAAAGCATACCAGCGATCGCACTAGGATTAATGCTGCGGTCGAAGATGTCGTTGCTGACCTCTAAAGAGCTCTCTTAGAAATCAAAATCTCCCTCGATCGATGATTTTTTTCCCTTCTTCAGCTAGAGCAGGGGGAGATGGGGAGATGGGGAAGTGTGGGAAGTGTGGGAAGACGGGGAGCAGGGGAGAGGGGGAGATGGGGAGATGGGGAGATGGGGAAGTGTGGGAACTGTGGGGAGACGGGGAACAGGGGAGCAGGGGAGCAGGGGGAGAATAACAAACAGCAAATAGCAAACAGCAAATAGCAAACAACAATCTTAATCGCTTGTTAATGTTTATTTAACTTGCTGATAACCAAATGTTTACCTTGAGGATATAATCTAGAAGCCAGATATTGACTTTTTCTGGCTGGAAGACTTGCTAAGAGATGCTCTTAAGTTATCAGGCAACTAAAAATATACCATTTACTGGGAACAAACAAGAACAAGAAGAAGAGCAAAGACTGCATTTTTATGAGAAAGGGGAAGAAATACCGACGATCGCCCAGGGTATATGGCAAGTTTATCGCGGTATAGTGCAGCTAGGAATGCTTCATCAAAGTGGAACAGAAGTACTATTAGGTTGGGCATATCCGTCTACCTTTTTTGGCAGATGGTTAACCTATACAGAAACATATCAAGCAAAAGCATTATGTGACGTATACCTAAAGTGGTATTCTCTCGAAGAGATTGAAGCTTCCCAAAATTTAGCGCGAACAATCGTAACCCAAGTAGCTCGGAGAATGCGCCAGACAGAAGCCTTGTTGGCGATCGCGGGAATGAGACGAGTAGAAGATAGACTGCAGGAGTTGTTAAAACTGCTCAAACAGGAAATAGGCGAACCAGTTGCGGGAGGAACCAAGTTAAAAATAAGGTTAACCCATCAGAATATAGCCAATGCTATTGGAACTACTAGGGTAACTATTACCAGACTCTTAGGAGAGTTTCAACGCAATGGTTATATTACCCTAGATAGAGATCGTCTCATAATTATTCTTAACGATGGCGATCGAGGTAATAACTTTCAGCATAATTAATCGAAGATTGCTTGTCTAATCTTCGGTAATTTCTTTTTAACCAACGCCAAAATTCTTCCAACCAAAGCACTAGGGAAGTTGCGGCAATAATTATTATCCAGTCTCTCAAAGATAAGGGTACGGTTCTGAACACTTTTGTACCGAACTGGATAATCAAAATTTGTCCGATGAAAATAGTGGCGGCGATCGCCACGAATCCCTTATTTTTAAATAAACCAGAACAAGCAAACCGATCTAAACCCCAACAGCGAGCGTTAAACAGGTTCCAAAACTGAAGGAAAACAAAGACAGCAAAAAATACAGAGAGTTCGTAGGGAGTTACCTGTCGATCGCTACCCATATACAGTAATAAACCCAGGGAAAATCCTAAAAAAATCAATCCAGAAGTAAAAATATTCTGCGCCATTGCTGGAGAAACAATAAAAGCTTCTTTCGATCGGGGGGATTTTTCCATAACTTTCTTCTGAGGTGGTTCTGTAGCTAAAGCTAAAGCAGCAAAAGTATCCATAATTAAATTTACCCAAAGCATTTGGGTAACAGTTAAAGGAAGTGCTACTCCTATAAATGGGCCGAGTAGAGCAATACCTAAAGCCACCACATTAATGGTTAACTGAAACAGAATAAAGCGCTGAATATTCTGATACAGAGAACGACCCCAAATTACAGCATTGACAATACTGCTAAAAGAATCGTCCAAAAGGATAATATCGCTAGCTTCTTTGGCGATCGCCGTCCCGCTTCCCATGGACAAACCCACTTGCGCTTGTTTGAGTGCAGCTGCATCGTTAGTACCATCCCCCGTCACTGCTACCACCTGAGAGTCTTCTTGTAGTAGTTTTACCAGTCTTAGTTTATCGAGAGGGCAAGCTCTTGAGAGAATCTTCAATGACCTGACTGCTTCTTTAACTTCAGAGTCATTGAGTTGCTTGAACTGTTGACCCGTTAGGTGAGTGCGCGGATTATATAAATCCTCTTCTTGCAACAGACCAATTTGACGAGCAATTTCTTTTGCAGTTTCAGGGCTATCTCCAGTCACAACTTTAACCCCAATCCCAGCTCTCAAACAAGCATCGATCGCCTGGGGAACTTCTTTTCGCAAGGGGTCAGAAATAGCCATAAATCCCAACCAAGTAAAACCTCGATCGACTTGGTCAATAGTTGATTCTGGTAAATTTGGATAAACTCGGCGATAAGCAAAACCTATAGTCCGCATTCCTCGCCCCTGATATTCTTGAATTTGAGTTAGGATGGAGTCTACTCCTGTTAATGGTTCATTACCGCGCTCGCTCTCAATGCGACAACAGCGAGAGAGAATTACTTCTGGTGCGCCTTTAATATAGATAACTTCACCTGGGATGACTGCAGAAGTTCCCCAAGTCCCCATGTATTTCTTGTGGGAACAGAAAGTTATCTGGGATTGAATCTTGAAATTATGACGATAGTGTATGTAGTCGAGATTTTGACTGTCTAGCCACAATAATAAAGCTCCTTCTGTGGCATTACCGAGAGGACGAGGAGGTTGTTGGGGTTTTTTTTCTAAATTAGCGGTGGAATTAGCGGCGATCGCTTCAGCGATTAATTTTCGATAGAGATTAGATTCTGAGGAGTTGGGTGAATGCAGACAAGGAAAATTAATCTCTCGAACCTGCATTTGATTTTGGGTTAAAGTCCCCGTCTTATCGGAACAAATTACCGTTGCTGCGCCTATAGTTTCGCAAGCGTGCATTCTGCGGACTAAATTATTAGAGGCTGCCATCTTTCTCATACTGTATGCCAAAGAAAGAGTGACGCTCATGGGCAATCCTTCTGGGACGGCTACTACAATAATTGTTACTGCCACCATAAAATAATTGATCAGCGCCGTCGCTACGTTGGCTGGCAACCAACTTTCACTCAAACTAGGAACCAGTCCTAGGGGATAACCGACCCCAATACCGATCGCTAATAGTAATAATCCCATTCCAACAGCGATCGACCATCCCTTTAAACCGTTATTTTTTTTCCACCAAAGGGGTATTTCTATACGAGAATTTACTAGCTGCAAACCGTCGTAAATTACTGGTAGCCAAACTCTACTGAGAATGGCAAGTAGGCTGAGAATTAAAAGTAAAACAAAATATCCTTGTTGGGTGCTTAAACTTAATTTTCCCGTGATAAAACCCCGCACCATCAAAGCTAAAAATGTTAACCCCGCAACCGAAAGACCGACTAAGCCAATTAGTTTTGAGAGTTTTTCTAACTGAATATTGAGAGGGGTTTCTTCTCCTGTTTCTACGCTAGCTACTACTGTTGCTACTTTTCCTATTTCCGTGCGATCGCCAACTGCGGTTACTCTGTATACTCCGTGACCGAGGTCAATAATAGTACTGCGATAGAGATTGTAGACTGGGTAGGTTGTTTCTGCTTCTCGATTTTCCCTTTTAGCTTTAGCTTTAGTCAGTTTTTTTACTGCTTCTGACTCCCCAGTAATTTTTGCTTGATTTACGTAGAGGGAAACTGCTTCTAAAATTTCTCCATCTGCTGGAATTTCCTCTCCTTGTTCTACGAAAACAATGTCGCCAACGACTAATTCTTGGCGGGGAATGGTGGTATAGTTTCCCTCTCGAATTACTTTGACTGCGGAGCGATCGTATACGCTGTTTAGCAGTTCAAATTCTTTACAGGCTTTATATTCATTAATAAAGGCAATAGTGGTAGATAGTAAAATAGCCACCACAATACCCAGACCTTCAATGTATTCGCCTTCTACAATACCCACGCCGATCGCGATAATAGCCGCAATTATCAAAATGCGAATTACCGGATCGGCAAATTTTTCTAAATATAGTTTCCACCAAGGATCTCTTTTTGGGGGAGTTAGAACATTAGTACCGTATTTTTTCCTATTGAATTTAACTTGTTCTGAAGTCAGTCCTAGATATGGCAAAGCACCATCTTCAATCTGTACAGTTTGCATGAGAAACAACCTTATTAAATTCTTAGTTATAAATACTTATTCGGCCGCTGTTTTTTGAGTCTTTTTCTATCTTAGCGATTAATTCTGTTGAAGTTACAAATAATAATTCACATACAAAGTCAGTAGGTAGTAAAGAAAGATTCATATTAACTAATTTTTGCTTTTCTCAGATATAGCTAAATCGCTTTTTAGTCGGGGATCGCGAATTTAGCTTTAAGAATTTTACATTTACACAAAACATTTGATTATTTCAAAAAAATAAATTATATTAACTTTTACTAAGAAAAGCTGCCTAAAAAGTAACAATCTAAGCATTAATTCAAGAAGATAATTGGGAGTTAAAAACTAGAAGAGCTCGCCATGGGCGATCGTCTTAAATTCGAGCAAAAATTATTTTTGTTAAAGGAGAAATTCCATTTAACTTCGATCGAGCTTTCATCTAGGGGATTAATTTTGGTGTCGATCGCTAATTACTTAAGATCTCAAACACACTTGCTTGCTGTTCTAAAACATTGCAAAATAAAATATGAGTTTTATGTGAGGAATATGAATTAATTAACTGGAAAATTAATATTAGTAGAGGAAATATCAAGGATTCTTGAAAAACAATAACAATAATACAAAAAGTCTTATTTTTTCACAATTTAGGTAATAGGAAAATTCTATACCTTAAGGTTTTATACTATGAAAAAGTTCCTTACTCGCCCCATGCACGTATTTGGTTCCTTCGGTTTGCTTTCTATGTTGGCAGGATTTATCCTCGGAGGATATCTGACTTTCCTTAAATTGGGGTTTTAGACAAAGCATTGGCGATCGCCCCCTGCGTATTTTGGTGGGTTGCCACTTTTGTGCTTCGGACTGCTGGGAGAATTATTGATGCGGACTTATCACGAATCTCAAAATCGCTCCATCTATGGAGTTAGAGAAATAGTCGAACCAAATGTTAAGAATGTTTAAGAATAGATAAAATGATAGAATTACTAGCCGTCTGAAAATAAATTTTCCTCAGACGATAAATTTGTGAGCATCTTCTATCTTTTTAAAAGTCTAGAACCAGCCAAACGCAAGAATCTACTAATTTTATTTGCCGCTGCTTTCTTTTTTTGGGTTAGTATAGCTTGTTTGCTGCCTATCCTACCTACCTATATCACAAGTTTAGACGGAACAACACAACAGGTAGGACAAGTAATGGGTTGTTTTGCGATCGGTCTGTTACTGGCTCGCACTTGGATGGGTCAAATAGCCGATCGCAAAAGTCGCAAAATAGTAGTCTTGATCGGTACTGCTGTAGCTGCAATTGCTCCTATTGGCTACCTTTTATTAGCCTCAATTCCTGGATTGATGGTAGTTAGGGCATTTCACGGTATCAGTATCGCTGCTTTTACCGTTGGTTACAGCTCTCTAGTTGTGGACTTGTCGCCAGTCCGACAGCGGGGGGAATTGATTGGTTATATGGGTTTAGCAGTACCCGTAGGATTGGGGGTTGGGCCTGCAATTGGGGGATTGTTGCTAGAATTGGCTGGCTATACTCCCATATTTGTCATCTCGGCTAGTTCGGGATGTTTGAGCTTAATATTAGCAACTTCGATCGAGAACACAAACACTCACTCAATTCGATCGCAGAAAAAAGAGGATTTATCTTTACCAAATCGTACTTTTCTCGAACTAATTATAAGTCGCTCTCTAATTATTCCTACTGTAGTTTTGTCACTAATTGGTTTGTTGTTCGGTAGTTTGGTGGCATTTTTACCTTTATACGTGAAGGATTTAAATATTGATTTTAATGTTGGCTTATTTTATACTGTTGTAGCGATCGCCAGTTTTTCGATACGTATTTTTATTGGTAAAGCGAGCGATGGCAATGGCAGAGGAGTATTTATTACAGCTAGTTTAGCGTGCTATTTAATTTCAATGGCACTATTATCCATAGCCAATAGCCCCAGTATATTTTTCCTAATTGCTATTGCTGAAGGATCGGGTAGAGGGCTTTTAGTTCCCATGATGTTAGCCTTAATCTCCGATCGCTCCTACGCCAACGAAAGAGGCAAGGTTTTTGCTTTGTGTTTGGGGGGATTTGATGTAGGAATTGCTCTTGCTGGCCCAATTTTTGGCAGTTTTGTCGAAATTATAGGTTATCAAGGACTATTTTCTTTGGCTATTCTACTCGCTATCTTAGCCCTCTTTATCTTCATCACTCAATCGAGCAAAAATATTATTCATTCTCTGCGCTTCGCCTTCGGTCGAGAAAAGGATTTCTATCTTTTAGATTAGGTTTTTATTTATTTTGAAAACTCCCCGCATTCTACAAATGACGGGGAGTGCTAGTTCAATTAAATTATTTTTTATCTAGTAATTTATCAGGTCTTAGGTTTTAGCTCATGGCAACCGTAGAGCGATCGTAGGTTTTGCGGAAACTTGGATGGGGTTTACCTTGAATATGACCCCAGTATGGATGGTCATAGATATCCAGACCAATTTCAGCCGCACTCCGACCTAGCATTGATTGCTGACGGTTTTTAATCATTTGATGATGGCGAATCATCAATCTACGAGCTTGTTTTTCTGTACACATATAAATTTCCTCCAGATTGCTTATCGATTTTTTAACTTAGTTAATTTCCTTCCATTACTATATATAGCACATTTTTCTGTAGCCTTTGTTACAGAAAACCGAACACAACCTAAACAATAAGATAATTTTCGGGATCGTAGATCGGGGTTATGGAGCGATCGCGATCGTTGTTTACTTTAATTAAATGAGCAGTAATTCGATCCACTCTAAAACTTAGAAGACCCTCGATACATTGAGCAATATTTTGATAATTTTTGGCAACAATTAGCAAGACAAACTCAATTTTTATTCTTTATATTAGAAATCGTATATATCTATTATGGAGCGATCGCAATCGCTCCATAATACTGTAATTAAATGATTTGTTTGATAAGAAATAAATCGCTTTAATAATATTGAAAAAAATATTTAAGGAACAAAATATATCCATCTCTAGTCAATAAGCGAATGAACAATTATTAAACAATTATTGTCAACAAAAAAAAATCAATTTTTAGTAACACAAAATAGCAAAAAATAATGAGAATAATCAGAGGAACAGATAAAAACGATACCCTTTTGGGAGATAATCTTAACAATATTATCGAAGGCTTAGATGGAGACGATATTTTAAGAGGTTTTGGCGCTAATGACAGCCTTTTAGGAGGAGACAACAACGATACTCTTGAAGGCGGAGCTGGTAACGATACTCTGTCTGGAGGAGACGACGACGACTCTTTAGTTGGGGCCACTGGCAATGATAAAATTTTTGGCGACGATGGAGACGATACTTTAGAAGGGGGTACGGAGAACGATACTCTATCTGGAGATGACGACAACGACTTAATTAGAGGTGGAGCCGGTAACGATTCTCTCTTTGGTGGTAGAGATGACGACACTATAATTGGGGGTGCAGGCGCAGATACTATTAATGGCGGCGAAGATGACGATACAGCTAGCTATGAAGGTTCTGCTATAGGAGTTAACGTTAATCTAGCTACAGGTATTGGAAGTGGCGGGGATGCTACTGGCGATCGCCTAGTAGAAATAGAAAACTTAATTGGATCGGCACAAAGCGATACTCTCGTTGGCGATAATCGGGACAATATTATAGAAGGTGCTGCTGGTGCAGATTCGATCGATGGTCGTGGTGGTAGTGACACAGCCAGTTATTCTAGCAGCGCCGCTGTAAGCGTTAATCTCGCTACTAATATTAATACTGGTGGTGACGCACAGGGAGATACTCTCGTAGCGATCGAAAATTTAATTGGTTCTAACTTTGGCGATAGTTTAGTTGGAAACGATGGAAACAATATTATAGAAGGTGCTGGCGGCGCTGATACTATAGAAGGCGGTCTCGGCAGCGATACAGCAAGTTACGATGATTCTAACCAAGCTGTAAATGTTAATCTGGCTACTGGAATTAATAGTGGTGGCGATGCTGCTGGCGATATTTTATCAGGAATAGAAAACTTAATTGGTTCCGACGAAAACGATACTCTTACTGGTAATGGGGGTATTAATTCGATCGAAGGTGGAGACGGAAACGACTTACTCATTGGGAGTGCAGGCGCAGATATTCTCGATGGTGGGGATGACGAAGATAGGGCCAGCTACGAAACTTCTGCCGTTGCTGTGAATGTAAATCTAGCCACAGGAGTAGGTGTTGGCGGTGACGCGCAAGGAGATACCCTAGAAAATATTGAAAACTTAACAGGATCGGCTTCCAACGATACTCTAGTTGGGGACAACGACGAAAACTTACTTTCTGGCGGTGCTGGTAACGATTCTCTTGTCGGTGGTGGAGATGAAGATACCTTAATTGGGGGTGCAGGTGCAGATATTCTCGATGGTGGCGCAAATGAAGATCTTGCTAGTTATGAAAACTCAACCGCCGTCAATGTAAATCTAGCTACAGGAGTAGGTGTTGGCGGCGATGCACAAGGCGATCGGCTGAGTAACATCGAAAATTTAAGCGGTTCGGCACAAAATGATATTTTAGTTGGGGATGTTAACGATAACGAACTTTCTGGGGGAAATGGTGCTGATTCTCTTGTCGGTGATGCTGGTGCGGATACTCTAATTGGGGGTGATGGTGCAGATACTCTCGATGGCGGAGGTGGCATAGATGTTGCTGACTACTCTGACTCCAATCTTGCTGTTAACGTTAACCTCGCAACAGAGTCAGGAATTGGCGGCGATGCGCAAGGAGATAGTTTAGTAAATATCGAGAATCTAATCGGCTCCGATTTTAACGATAATTTAGTAGGAGATAGGGGCAACAACGAAATTTTTGGCAGTGATGGTGCCGATATTATCGATGGTGGTGCTGGTATTGATACAGTCAACTACTCCGACTTAGATGAAGACATGGAAGTCAATCTGACGACGGGAGTACAAATAATAAACAACCTACCAGCAGATACTTTAACTAACATTGAAAATGTAATTGGTTCGGAAGAAGGTGAAAATACCCTAGTAGGTAGCGCAGCTAATAATCTTCTTGTTGGCGGTGAGGATGAAGACGTATTAGAAGGTAGAGGTGGAAACGATACCCTAGATGGTGGTTCAGATGGAGATACTCTACTTGGTGGAGAAAACAACGACTCCCTGCTTGGTGAAAGAGGCAACGACTCCCTCGTTGGCGGATCTGGTGTTGACTCTCTCTTCGGAGGTGGAAACGCAGATACACTCGAAGGCGGTGTTGGTGCAGATATACTCGATGGTGGTGCAGATTTCGATGCGGTTAGCTATTCTGGATCGACACAAGCCGTAAATGTTAATCTAGCAACCCAAACAGTCAGCGGCGGCGATGCAACTGGGGATACTATAGTAAATATCGAAAGCGCGATCGGTTCTAGTAACAACGATACTTTAGTTGGTGACGCAAAAAATAACGTCCTTGAAGGTGGAATTGGTGCAGATATACTCGATGGTGGTGCTGGAAGCGACAGTGCAAGCTATGAGGGTGCTGCAGTAGCTGTTAACGTTAATCTTGCCACAGGAGTCTATAGCGGTCCCGATGCTGCAGGGGATACCCTGAGAAATATTGAAAACCTCAGAGGTTCTGATTTTAATGACACCTTTACTGGCGACAATAATAACAATATCATCTATGGTTTTGATGGTAACGATCGCTTGCAAGGTTTAGGAGGCAACGATACTCTATACGGAGGCGACGACAACGATACTATAGAAGGCGGTATTGGTAACGACGTACTGCAAGGTAATGAAAATAACGACTCTGTAAGTGGTGGTGCTGGAAACGATACCGTAAGTGGTGGTTTAGGTAACGATACCGTAGAAGGCGGTAGTGGTATTAACTTCTTGAATGGAGATTTAGGTGACGACTCAGTAGTAGGCGGCGATCTTAACGATACTGTCATCGGCGATACTGGTAAAGATACCCTACTTGGCGGCGCTGGAATAGATTCCCTCGATGGTGGATTTGATAACGATTCAATAGACGGCGGTGCAAATAGCGATTTCCTTGCAGGTTCCACAGGAGATGATACCCTCAATGGCGGATCTGGTAACGACGTTATTTGGGGCCATATTGGTACAGATGTTCTTTCTGGCGGTGCTGGTATAGATTTATTTAGGTTTGATTTCTTACAAGAATCTACCTTCGATCGCGGATTCGATATCATTACCGACTTGCAAATAGGCACCGACATAATTGACGGTAAATTTGCAGTCTCAGCAACCGATCTGGCACAATTAGGCACTGTAGCTACCTTAGATGAATCTGGAATAGCCGCAGTCTTGACAAATACTGCTTTTAGTGCAAATAGTGCAGCTACCTTTACCTTTGGTCCCAACAGAACTTTCCTCGCTATCAACGACGATGTTGCTGGATTCTCCGGTGCTAACGATGCAGTAATTGAAATTACGGGCTACACGGGTGACTTAAACAAGCTACAGATTGTTGAGGATGGTAGCGTACCTATCGAGCAATTCCTTTTACCCGACAGCGCCATAAATAAAGCGGACGTATCTTGGAATAACTCTCAACTAAATCCCCAAAAGATATTTGTCTCCGATGCCAGCCAAATCGACAGCGCGATCGCCTCTGCTAACCCAGGGGATACAATAGTTCTCAAAAATGGGGTTTACGAAAATGTAAATGTTTTCCTCAATACTCCAGGGATTACTTTCCGCGCTGAAACAGCAGGAAAAGTCACCTTTACTGGCGAATCAGATATTTACATCCAAAACGATTTTATTACCGTATCTGGTTTTGTCTTCGATAACATAAACACTGGCGATCTGCCGATCGTTCATTTTGTCGGTGCAGAATACAGCCGATTTAGTAACAATTCCTTCATTAATTCTGGTCTTGAGGACAAAGATCGTATAGTCCAGCTCAGAACCGAGTCTAGTTTCAACAGGGTCGATCGCAACTTGATGACCGGAAACGATTCGATCGGTATTGCTGTTTCGGGTACTCGCAGCACCTCGCGGAGAAGGGAAAGTGCCGAGCAGTTATCTAACTGGTATAACACCATCGATCGCAACTATATCAAAGATATTCCCTATCCTGGCGGCAATGTAAACGGCAAAGAAGCAATTCAACTCGCTCAACTCAGCAGTAGTAACGATCTGGGAATAATTGGACGAAACATAGCTGAATATAACCTTCTGGAAAACGTCGATTACGACCCCGAAGTCATTTCTATTAAAAGTAATGAAAACTTCGTGCGCTACAACACTATTAATGGTAGTGAAAACGGCGGATTAGTTCTGCGTGCGGGCGATCGCAACCTCATTGAAGGAAACTATATCTTCAATACCGACAACGCCATTCGCATTAACGGTTCTAATAACGAAATCCTCAATAACTACGTAGATGGAGCAGACAGGGGGCTTCGCTTGCGCCAGCGGGATGCTTCTACCAACAATACGATCGCCAATAACACCTTCCTCAACACAGAAGATAACGGTATCCAATCCAGTCCCGAACCAGCAGTTCCCTGGAATGCTAATATCTATAACAATATTTGGCAAGCCAGTGAAGGCAATTTAATCGACAGCTCATTATCTCTGAGTGAAGTCAATTGGGGAGGCAATATTGTTAACCCCACTGGAAGCGCAACAGTTGGCACCTTGCTACCCGCAGGAGTTACCCAAACCGATCCTCAACTAGTAAGAGATGGAAGAATTTTCCGTCCTTCTGCTACCAGTCCCGCGATCGATGGAGGTGTTCCCGTACCAGGAGTAACTCAAGACATCGAACGTCAACCGCGAGATGCTCGAATAGATATCGGCGCTGACGAATTATCTACAGCACCCGTAGAAAATGCCCCACTAACCCCCAATGAAGCGGGACCATTCTGGAGCAATGGCCAAACAGGAAGAAGTTTGACTGCCAATACGGGACAGTCCTTATTTGGTAGCAGCAATAACGACTTTCTCGATTCTTCCAACGGTACTGGAAATAATCGTCTCTATAGTAATAGTGGCAACGATGAAATTATCCTCGGAAGCGACGATCGAGCCTTTGGCGGTAGTGGTAATGATTCGATCTATGGCAAACTCGGCAGCCGCAACCGCATTTATGCAGGCGACGGCAACGATGAAATTATCCTAGCAGGTAACAATAACCGCGCTTTTGGACAAAGTGGCGACGACTTCTTCGATGCTACATTTAGCGCTGGTGGCAGTCGGTTTTATGGCGGGTCAGGTAAAGACGAATTTTTACTTGGCAGTGGCGACACCGTTTTTGGCGAGAGTGGAAGCGATCGCTTCAATGTTTACTATGGTGGTGGCAATACGATCTACGGTGGAGCTGGTAGTGACGAATTCTGGATTGCTAACGGTTTTGTTTCCCAGTCTGCTAATACGATCGCCGATTTTCGATCGGGAGTTGACGTAATTGGAATTAGGGGTTTAGGTATTACCTATGGCAACCTTAACTTAATCCAAGACGGAATCAATACGATCGTGACTGCTGGTAATAGTCAATTAGCAATTCTGCTGGGAACTCAGGCTGGTAGCTTAACTGAAGCTGATTTTATTTTCACCTAATCGATTTGTAGGTGGGATTATCCTGCCTACATTCATCTTTGGTCAGAACAAGTGGAATTAACCTGCCAAAAATATTAACTTTTGTTACACTATCAATAAAAGTTAATAAACACTTAAAATTTAATTATGAGAGAAGAATCTGCTGTATCTAAATTCTTAATAGTTTCTATTTTCACGATCGCCAGTATAGTTGGAAGCTCTGTATTGTTTCACTTTTACAATTTTTTATCTTCTGAACCTACTATTAAAAACACTCCTGTTTCTTCTCAAGTCGAGATTGAAGACGACAGCCAAAGCTAACTCATTTGAAGCTGCAATTTTTATTCTTTCTCAATTTTGAGGCTTTCTTTAGATTTTTTCAAATTGACCTAGCGGGGGTACAACCCCGCTTAACTTATCTCTGTATAAGTTTCATCGTCCTCAAACCTTTTTGATTTAATCAAGTGATTAATAACCTTAATCTTGGTCCTCGTGCTTGCGTTGAAACAGCAGCCGAGATTGAGGCATGGGAAAAATCAGTTGATAATTGCTAAAACGCCGTTATTTTTTCTTTTCCATACTGCCTTTAACAACTTGTTGGGAGAGAGGAAAAACCTCTAGTTTTCAGGGAAATCAGGGGACTAGTTAGGCCACTCATTGCATCACAGCCAGCCTTGTCTCCGATCAATCCAGTGACGTGCCACTCGGGAGCCGAGGAGTGCGCCGTCTGAACATGTAAATCGCCCAACCAAGCGTATCGCGCCCCCAACGCAGGTATGCCGCCCTCGCCCTGCTCACACGCTCAACCACCTCCGCCAAGTCCGGCTCATCTGGATGGGTGCGAACGTACTCGGATGTCGCGTACCATTGGAGGCCCTCATACCTGTCCCAGTCGTCCTTGCTGCTCACGATGGTGTGAACGAGCTCCGTTCCTCGCCGCTCTCCGGCTTCTGCATTCGAGGAGTGGCTCCCGAAGTCCTCTCTCGCGCACCCGGATGCCTCTAGGTAATCCCCTGACGGCTCCTTCTGCCAGTATGGCTCTCCCACGAGCACCCAGCCGCCGGGCCTCACCATGCCGATCAGCGCTTCGAGAGTATTACCATGCCCCCCGAAGATCCAACTGGCACCGATACATGACGCCAGATCTAGGCTGTGCGGCTCGTCTGGCTTGAAATCCGCACCATTCATCTGAGTGAAGGTGATGCCAGCACTCGATGCCCGCGCCTTAAGCCTTCTCTCTGCATCGGCGATGAAGAAAGGAGAAATGTCGATGCCCACGCCACGAGCGTCATAGGCCTCCGCCAAGCGAATCAGGAACTCGCCCTTTCCACACGCAATGTCAACCACCTGCGCGTTGGTCGGGAGGCGCAGAAGTTCCACGAGACGCGTCAGTTTTTCCTCGCTCGTGGGATTGCATACCACATGTTCACGGTGAGTGATGTCGTAGAACTTCCATGTGTCCATGATTCTCAATCCTTCGACGGCCTAACTATTAATTAGACCGCTCACTGCGGTCTAGCACCCTCATCTATCCTACTAGACCACCTCCAGCGGTTTAACACCCCTGCCATCAAACTTAATACCGCATTGTGCAGTTTAATCACCTCAATTTAGGCATAATTACCGCAGAGGGCGGTCTAGTATTCCTCACAAGTGGGTTCTACCGCATTTGGCGATGAAAGAAGAAACACAATCCTCTGAACTGTTAGAACGAGTCCGAGAATTCATGCGCCTCAAGTACCTCAGCTTGAAGACGGAAAAATCCTATCTTTACAATACTAGAAAAGATCATGTTTTCTGACATTCGCCAAAACCTTCGGATACTGTTGGCGAAAGTAATAAGCAAGTACTTTAACTGTAATACAAAGGGCGGCTCTCAGGACCAAGTTTTAGGATTGAGAAGAAAAATCCCTCAACCCACTTCCAGGTAATACATGGTAAGGGGAAATTTCTTCCATGTATTACTTGGAGAAGTTCCCAAATCAAGCGTCTTCAAGTTTCTCTGAGGTTTCTAATCGAGTCAGCGCCCGAACAATAGATAGATGTGAGTGAGCGCTATCCTGAAAGCAGTTTTGATACTGTTGGCAAACTTAATAATTGAACGTGAGTTCGACGAAGTAAAAAGGGCTGAAATTAAAGGTAGTTGCGGGTATGACGATGCGCAGAGCGTATCGTCATACCCGCCCCTCTCTTAGCATACTAAACGGTTTAGTTACTTGTAATAACTAAGTTAGAAAAGTTTAGGAGGTATAGCCTCAACGACCCTTTTTTGCTTCGTCGAACTCACGTTTTTTCAAGGCGATTTTCGCTTAAATCAAGAATTTGCAGATCAGTTATATTTTTTATTTCTGCTGAAATTTCTTTAATTTGATTGCCATTTAAATAAAGTCGTTTAAGTTTCCTTAAATTACCTATTTCTTTTGGAAATTTTTAATTTGATTATTAGCCAAGTTAAAAATTTTAAGCTCAGTCAAATTTATTATTCATGTTCTTTTTTTATCCTAGATTTTTCTTAAACTCAACGATGCAGTAGGTTTCTTGAAAACCAAGACTTTTATAGAATTCTTGAGCATTTATATTGTCAATTTCTGCATCTGTTGCCATATCTTGACAACCTCGACTGCGAAACCAATCTGCTGCATAGTTGATTATTTCCCGACCATAACCACAACCTCGATACTGAGGTTTGAGATAAATTCCTTCTATATAACCCACTGGATTTCCTAAACATCCATCTACGATATTTCTGAGTGAAATCTCAAGAAAACCCATAATCTCATCCCTATCTGATAAAAATATAAAGCAAGCTTTGTCATCAGAAGTAAATATCCATTGCATTTCCTGTTCGTGAAACTCAGTTTCTAACCCAGAATAAAGGGTTTGTCGCATTTGTTTCCAAGCCAGAAAATATTTTTCTTCAACTCCAATAAGCTTCATAAAAATATTTTTAATTTAAGTGGGAAAACTAGATTGAGAACAAAATTTTACTCAGTTTAAGCTCGTGAAAAAAAATATTGGAATTACAGTTGCTGCTACTTTAAGTTTTCTCTTTCCTGATGTTGCTAGGGGGACTAATGAAATCGACCGTCAGTTTGTGTCTAATAGTATTAGATGTCACCATCCACCAAGAGAACCACAAGGATTATTGATTTGTGGATTTAAGATATATAATGATAATGTGACTTATACTTATCGCATATATTGTCCCAATAGAACAGTAAGAAATATTACCAATGGCTCTTGGGATAAGGCTAGAACTGTTCGTGAAGAAGACGATTTTTACCCCGAAGCACAGGGAGCAATTACTATAGTTGTTAATCAAGTCTGTTATTAAGGGGAACAGGGAATAGGGAACAGGGAATAGGGAATAGGGAATAGGGAACAGGGAATTGTTTAGAGGAGGATTTAGACATCTTCTATCTTAAATCAGTTATCAGTAATTAGTAATCAGTTATCAGGTCTCCCTCATGGATTTAAACCGCGAGATAGACATCTTACCTATAGAGATAGAGGACTTTTGATCCCATAGATAACATATAACTGATTACTGATAACTGGTCACTGGTAACTGTTAAAAAACTAGGCTTCAAACCAAGGCATAAGAGAAAAGGTATTTTCTGTTCCCCGTTCCCCGATCCCTGTTCCCTTCGAGGCTTTCACCGAGGTGATTTTTTCCTAAACCAAAAAATCACGAGGTTTTCGCTAACATAAAGAGTAAAACCTCCTAACAAATGAGCCAAAGCATACCAAAACAGCGCTTGCGTTTAACTATTAAAGGTGCAGTACAAGGAGTTGGTTTTCGTCCCTTTATTTATCGACTGGCGATCGAATTGGGTTTAGTTGGCTGGGTAAATAATTCTAGTCTCGGGGTTTTTATCGAGGTAGAGGGGAACGATCGTACTTTAGAAACTTTCCAAGGGCGAATTTGGCAAGAAAAACCACCTCGATCGCGCATTCAAAGTATAGAAGCTTCTTACTTAGATCTGGTTGGATATGAGAATTTTGAAATTAGAGCAAGTGTAGGAGGAGAGAAAACTGCTGTAGTTTTGCCAGATATGGCTACTTGTCCCGACTGTCTCCAAGAAATCTTTGACCCCAACAATCGACGCTACCGCTATCCTTTCACCAATTGTACCAACTGCGGCCCCCGCTACAGCATCATTGAGGCACTACCCTACGATCGCCCCAATACGACCATGAAAAGCTTTCAGATGTGTGGAAAGTGCCAATCTGAATATGAAAATCCCCTCGATCGCAGATTTCACGCTCAACCCAATGCTTGTCCTATTTGCGGCCCTCATTTAGAATTGTGGGATACAGAAGGTAAAGTAGTAGCAGCAGGAGATCGAGCCATAAAAGCCACTGCAGATGCTATTCGTGAAGGAAAAATCTTAGCTATTAAAGGATTAGGGGGCTTTCATTTAATAATAGACGCTGGTAACAAGTCCGCGATCGAGCAGTTGAGACAGCGAAAAAAGCGTCCGCAAAAACCTTTTGCACTGATGTATCCTTCTCTAGATTTAGTGAAAGAGCATTGTCTAGTCTCTCAATTAGAAGAAAATTTATTATCTTCTCCCGAAGCTCCTATACTCTTATTAAAAAGAAAAACTCTTTCTGCCACACCCTCAACAGAAATTGCACCTGGCAATCCCTATTTAGGTGTTATGCTGCCCTATACACCCTTACACCACTTGCTAATGGCAGAATTGGGTTTTCCTGTAGTCGCTACCAGTGGGAATATTTCCAACGAACCCATTTGTATAGAGGAAACTGAAGCGCTGCAAAGACTCAAAGAAATAGCCGATCTATTTTTAATTCACGATCGCGCGATCGTGCGTCCTTTAGATGATTCGGTGGTGCGAGTAATGATGGGAAAAGAAGCCATATTGCGCCTTGCTAGAGGATATGCACCCTTCTCAAAAGTCGAAAATAATACTATCTCCGAGTCCCCCCATCCTCACATATTAGCCGTCGGCGCACATTTAAAGAATACAGTAGCGATCGCTCTCAAAAATCGTATATTTATCAGTCAACACGTCGGCGATTTAGCAACAACTGCTGCTTTTGAGTCTTTTAAAAAAGTAATAGGCACTTTAGCGCAATTATATGAATTTAAACCCACAATAGTAGCCTGTGACGCTCATCCCGATTATCTTTCTAGTCAATTTGCCCAACAGTTAAAATTACCTGTAGTACGAGTACAACATCACTATGCCCACGTTCTCTCTTGTATGGCAGAAAATGAAATAGAACCCCCAGTTTTGGGTATTTCTTGGGACGGTACTGGCTATGGATTAGACGGTACAATTTGGGGAGGGGAGTTTATTTATGTCGGAGGAGATAATTGGCAACGTATTGCTCGTCTAGATACTTTTAGACTGCCAGGAGCAAAACAAGCTATTAAAGAACCTCGTCGGGTAGCATTGGGACTTCTTTACGAACTTTTTGGCGATGATTTGTTTACTCAAAAAAATCTATTACCATTGCAGGCTTTTAGCGATCGAGAATTGAAAATAGTTAAAACCATGCTGCATAAGAATTTAAACACTCCTGTAACTTCTAGTGTGGGTAGATTATTTGACGGAGTTTCCTCTATTTTGGGAATTCGTCAAATAGCTAGTTTTGAAGGACAAGCAGCGATGGAATTAGAATTTGCCATAGAAGATATAGAAACAAATGAGCATTACGATTTTAAACTTATCAATTGTGAGAATACGCCCTTAGTTGTAGATTGGGCTGCCATGTTGCACGATATCTTATCAGATCTTAAATACGGTTTGCCCACAGAAGAAATATCAGCTAAGTTTCACAACAGTCTAGTCGAAATAATAGTAGCGATCGCTAAACATACCAAAGAGCGAAAAATTGTTCTCACAGGAGGATGTTTTCAAAATAACTATTTAACAAGACGAGCAATTGACCGTTTAAAACAAGAAAACTTTCATCCTTATTGGCATCAAACAATCCCCCCAAACGATGGCGGCATTGCCCTCGGACAAATTATAGCCGCACTGCGGAAGTAATTTAGCTTTTCTAAGGAACTATCCCGTCCTAAATGCTACGAATACGAGCTCAATATTACCTTTCTAAAATAGACTTAGGATCTGAAAATTAACTTTTAGTTTAAAATATAATTTCACAGTCAATTTAAGGAGAATAAAATGTTTTTATATCCACATCAAACTCTTTTGCAATAACATTATAAACTTTTCAGATACTAAATTAGCGCTCTACTTCTTGAATACTAAAATTATTTTTTGTTGTCGTGTGAGATCGAACAAAAGTAAGATACCATTAAATATTGTTACCTCTGATAAATACTATGGACATTGGTAAAACTCTACTTAGTAGGTACAAAATTGTCAAAAAATTAGGCAGGGGTGGATTTGGATGTACTTATTTGGCTAATGACACAGCTTTACCAGGTAATCCACACTGTGTAGTCAAACATTTATCTCCCCAAAATCCTAATCCAAAAGTATTTCCCATTGCCAAAAAATTATTCGATCGAGAAGCACGGTCTCTATATCGTCTCGGTCAACACGATCGCATACCCCGTCTATACGCTCACTTCTGTCAAGAAGAGCAATTTTATCTAGTACAAGAATTGATTGAAGGGTCTGACTTAAGTGAAGAAATAAAGCCAGATTGTAAATTTAGTGAAGAAGAAACTACCAAATTATTGCGAGAAATATTAGAAATTTTGTCAGTTATTCATAAAGAAAATATTATCCATCGAGACATTAAACCTTCTAATATTATGCGAAGGAAAGAAGATGATAAATTGGTATTAATTGATTTTGGTTTGGTCAAAGATCTCAGTGCGAGTATGGATAAAAAGGGATCGAATACTGTTAAAGTTGGTTCTAATGGTTATATGCCTCCCGAACAATCCTTCGGACAACCAAAATTGTCCAGCGATGTTTATGCAGTAGGAATACTCGCAATTCAAGCCCTAACTGGAATCAAGGCTAAGGAACTTCCTAAAGACTATAAAAATAGGGAAATAGAATGGCGAGAATTAGTTAAGGTAAGCGATGGTTTAGCAGATGTTTTAGATAAAATGGTGAGCTACGATTACAATGCTCGCTATCAGGATGCTTCTGAAGCATTAAAAGATCTTATTACTAAGCTCAAATTGCCAAATGCTTCTCCTAATACTTCCAGTGAAGACAAAATAAAACAAAATAAGACCAAATTACCCTGGATAATAGTTACAGTTATTGCCGGTTTGTCAGTAGCAGGAATTACGGGAAAATTTTTACTATTTCCCTCATACGATTCTCAACTTGCTCAACTTAAAAATTACCTAGAAGCTGAAGAATGGAACAGAGCAGATAAAGAAACCGATCGAGTCATGCTTAGAGCAGCAAGAAATGATTTAGATATAGAATCCCTAAGTAATTTTAGTTGTAAAGAATTACAAGAAATAGATACACTTTGGAGAGAATATTCAGGAGATCGTTTTGGCTTTAGCATCCAAAAAAATATTTATCTAGAAGCAGGTCACGAACTGGATGAATATAGTGAAGAGATATACGATCGATTTAGTAATACTATTCATCAAGGAGGAATAGAAGGAGACAACACTATTGAAAATAACTCTGTTCATAGAGGATACTTTCCTACTCTAGCTACAGTATATAGTCAAGATAGAGCGTTACATTCACTAGCACATTGGAGAATTCTTTCTAGGGCTGAAGCCTGTGGACTTTAGGTAGCGATCGTAGGTATAAAAGTTTACAATTTTTATTTTAGAAATATTTAGTATTGTTGCTAACTAATACTATTTTTTGTATTTAGCATTTCTCTGTTTTTCTGCGAGATAGTTAAAAAAAGGATCTCAATATGTACTTGACTAAATGAACGTTTTGCTAATCAATACATATTGGATTAATACTCGATTTAACGCTGTTTCACATGAGAAATTCAACTATTACTCGTCTAATTGCAGCTATTTCTTTGCCAGTAGGACTATTAGCTACCACAATTTCTAGCCGTCCAGCCTTTGCTAGCAACTTTGATAATTTTAACGAGGAGCGCTTCGATCGCTGTCTCGTGCAAATGCTAAAAAGTCGAATCTCCGAACGAGATGCTGGTGCTGCTTGTGCTGACGCTCTAAATCCCGAAGAATTATCTACGTGCGTTAGAAAAATAGAGATAGGTACTCCAGTAGTCCCCCAAGAAGCTCTTAAAGCTTGCTTTAGAGTCAGGAGACCAGAAGATTTAGCTAACTGCGTAGTAGATATTCACGACGGAATTAAAGATCGAGATAAAGAAATTGACACCACAACATTGATAGAAAATAGTTCTTTGGCTTTAGATTACTGTCGTCGCAGTGTTTTACCAGCACGCTATTCCAGATGTGTTCTTGCTCTAAATATCGAGTTTACCGACGCAGAGCCTTCAGAAGCAATGGAAACTTGTATTAGCGCTGAAGATTTTCCTCGTCAACTTTTCCCCGAACTTAGTGAAGAATAAAAGATCTCTTAAAAGGGAACAGAAAATAAAATTGTCAAATATCGATAACTTTTACTGTTACCTGTTCCCTATTCCCTGCTCTCTCCTCCCCGATCGGCGACAATATTATCTTGACAAAATTCTTCTTTTCTGATGGCGTTTGAGGAGTTAAATCGGCTATAACATAGCCAAAGACCTAACAACTACATCTATGACCTACAGCCTGAGAATCGCCGATATACCAGCTAACGAACGTCCTCGCGAAAGATTATTAGCTATAGGAGCCAAAAATTTGGCTACTGCCGAACTATTAGCGATTCTATTAGGTACGGGTCAGGGAAAAGGAAAACTTTCTGCTGTTGGTTTAGGACAATTTATCCTCCAGGAACTCAGCCAACACAAACGAGATCCTCTAGACGTTTTGCGGGAAGTTACTGCTAGAGAGTTGATGAAAATTCCTGGTATTGGACCTGCCAAAGCAACTACGATCGTAGCGGCTGTAGAATTGGGCAAGCGATCGTTTCAATTTCGACCTACAGCGAGGGCTTTAATTGACTCTCCTGCTGCGGCTGCTGCTGCTCTAAGTCACGACCTCATGTGGCAAAAACAAGAGCGATTTGCTGTAGTTTTTCTAGACGTGAAAAATTGTTTAATCGGCACTCAAGTAATTACGATCGGTACGGCAACTCAAACTTTAGCTCATCCTCGCGAGATTTTCCGAGAAGCCATCAAGCAAGGAGCAACCCGTCTAATTATTGCTCACAACCATCCTTCTGGCAACATAGAACCTTCTCAAGAAGATATTAATCTGACCGAACAACTCTTACAAGGGGCGCAATATCTTTGTATTCCCGTGCTAGACCATGTAATTTTAGGCAATGGCAATCACCAAAGCCTAAGAGATATAACAAATTTGTGGAATGAGTATCCTCAGGAACAGTAATATCGATAGTGGAATAATGATTTGTGTAAGATGAGCGACTTTGATTTTTCCGATACTCTACGCTGGAGTCCAGAGGCTAAAGAAAAACTTAAAAAAATTCCTTTCTTCGTTAGATCTCAAGCCCGTCAAAGAATAGAACAAATAGCTCGCGCGGCTAATTTAGAGGAAGTGAGTGTAGAAATTGTAGAGCAAGCACGGATAGAATTTGGTCAATAATTGCTCTAGATCTATACTCGTTAACTGGCGATCGTTTGGTGATACCAACGGCGAAAAATAAGTGTTGCTCGATCGGTTGGTACATTACACTCTCCGTATGAACTACCGCGCCCTAAGAGGGACGCGGTTTCTGACGCTTCAACTGGGCTAGTTGCTGAAAGCCTCCGCAGTATTTCACATTGGGGCTGTCAGTAGAGCTAGACCCATCAGCAGTCTTCGAGGACAGTTCCTGCCCCCGTGCCCAAGCGAGACACACTTGAGCCGCATTAACGTCTCTATCTTCTGTATGATTACACTTAGAATTAGAACAAATGTGCAGCCTATCACTCAAATCTTTCTTAGTTAATTTCCAACACTTAACACAGCGCTGTGTTGGTTTTAAACTGCGAGTAGGAGCCTCTAAGTATATTGCCTCAGCCTCTTTTGCTTTATAAGCAATGGCGCTCTTGAGCATTCCTATCCCTACATCTAAGATTGAACGATTTAATCCTGTTTTTTGGCGTTTTCGTTTACTACCTTTTTTGGCTTTGCGCGTCATTCCTTTAAGATTCAACTTTTCGGTGGCAATGAGGCTATTACCGCTTACTATCTCTACTGCCTGATGATGAACCCAATTTTGACGCTGTTGTGCCACCTTTTTGTGTAATTTGGTTATCTTGTCCTGTATTTTTTTCCAGCGTCGAGAAGCTTTGACTCTTCTGCTTGGTGCGTCCTTACGCTCCGAACTAGGCGCGGGCGCTCCGCTTTTCTCTGGCTTTCGTTTTCTCCTTAACTGTTTTGATAACTGTTCAATTTCTTTTTGAGCTGCAAAAAGAAAAAAAGCTTAATGTTAGAATTTAACGGCGAAAGTGACCACGTGCATCTTTTGATTGATATACACCCAGATAATAATATTGCTCAGTTAGTTTCTAGTCTCAAAAGCGCGTCTAGTAGAATAATCAGAAAGCAATTTACTGAATATTTAAGTCAATTTTATTACAAGCCTGTATTTTGGTCAGGTTCTTACTACATTGCTAGTTGCAGCGGTGTAACTATAGAAAAGCTGAGAAAGTATATTGATAATCAAAAACCTCTGAAGTGAAAATTGAAGAGGCATTGAACCTCTTCAATTTTCGCGCTATTCCTCCCCGAAGGATGTATTTATTTTTTATAAAGTATCCCTTCTACTTTAAGTTATTGGTTAGCAGGATAGGTTATCGGCTATAAAGGGATACTTTATAAAAAATAGAATCATTGTGACCCACCCTATAGAGGGATGGGGACACTCGCGCCAAGTTGTAGGAGGTATTTCACTGCATTTTCAACAACTCTTGTCCAATGAGCATTCCAAATCTCGTGTAGGTAGGTAAAAAAGCCAAAAAATTAGGGTAATTCTACAATTATCTGTAAAAATGAAAGAAAGTGAATTTTTATCTCATTTTCTTAAGAAAACTTGAAAAATGACGCTGAAACAGGATAATAAAAAACAAGAAAACGATCCAATCCAATTTGATTGCGACCTTGCTATTGTCGGCGGTGGCATAGCTGGGTCAACGTTAGCTTCTGCCTTAAAAAATTCGGGGTTGCGCGTAGTAATAATTGAAGCTAAATCTCTGTCTGAAGCAGCAGCAAGAAGACAAGCTTATGCCCTTTCCGTGCTTTCCGGCCGCATTTTTGAAGGCATTGGGGTTTGGGAACAAATATTTCCCAACATAGGTAAATATCGTCACGTGCGCCTTTCCGATGCCGATTATTCTGAAGTAGTCAAGTTTCAAACCAAAGATTTAGGTACGGAATTTTTAGGTTATGTAGGAGAACACCAAACCATACTAAAACCTTTGCAGGAGTATATCAATGGATCTTCCAATGTTAGTTGGTTATGTCCCGCAGAGGTTATAGGAGTTGAATATGGAGAATTTGGTGCAGAAATAGAAGTAAAAGTAGAAGGTGAAATACGCCAGCTGCGTACTAGATTAGTAGTAGGTGCAGATGGAGCGCGATCGCGCATTCGTCAATGGGCGGGTATAGGTACGCGCGGTTGGAAATACTGGCAATCTTGCGTCGCATTTACCATTAAACACCAAGCACCCACTAATGATACTGCTTTCGAGCGCTTTTGGCCAACTGGACCCATGGGAGTTTTACCCCTACCAGGAAATCGCTGTCAAATAGTGTGGACTTCACCCCACGCACAAGCGAAAGCTTTACAAGAATTAGATGAGAAAGAATTTCTAGCGAAGTTAGAACATCATACTGGCGGCTTATTAGGTAAGTTGGAATTGGTCAGCGATCGCTTTTTGTTTCCCGTTCAATTAATGCAAAGCGATCGCTACACTCAACCTAGATTAGCTTTAGTTGGCGATGCTGCTCATTGCTGTCATCCAGTAGGAGGACAGGGGTTAAATCAAGGTATTAGAGATGTTGCAGCTTTGGTTCAAGTATTGCAAGAAGCGATCGATCGAGGTGAAGATATTGGCGATATTGCAGTCTTAAAAAGATACGAACGCTGGCGCAAACTAGAAAATCTGACAATATTAGGATTCACAGACTTTCTCGATCGCCTATTTTCTAACAATTGGTTGCCTATTGTAGCCTTGCGTCGCTTGGGTTTGTGGGTAATGCGATATTTACCACCTTTAAAAATCTTTGCTTTGCAATTGATGACAGGCTTAAAAGGACGTGCTCCTCAGTTAGCGCAGCGTTAGAGCACAAGTCTGCTGAGTAACGAGTAACGAGTTTTCAGGTTTGAAATTGATTCAATAATGTTAAATACGCAGCAATATTCCATAATGTTTGTACTCGTTACTTGTTACTTTTCGCCAGAGTTAACTTGGGAGAGCCTAAAAGTTGTATTATATATATTTATTCAAATTTAACGAAATAAACACCCCATATGGGTTAGGTTGAGGCCTACGATTAGAGATAATTTTACACTGGTTAGTGCGATCGAGAATTCCCTTCACCTCTATGTATAGAGACCATCTACTATTATTGGCTACTCGAAATACGCGAGCTGGGAGGTGTCCTTTCGGAGCACTGAGATCGAAATTAAGCAAGCTATAATCCTTAAATTGTCCTGTGTAGATCGTCCATCCGACTTGAGAACCCAAGGAAATAGTAGATTTTCCTGAACTTTGGTATATATTATTCTGAATGCTAAAACCAAACTTACCTTGACTGTATTGCTTCCAAAGGTTGTCGATCGTCTTTAATTCGTTACAGGAAAAATTTTTAATAGATTCTTTGGTCAGATGTCGCCCCTTTTGTATGTTTGCAGCTTTAAGCATAAGTTTATATGTCTCTTCGTCAGCTTTTTTCCAATTGCCTGTTTTTAAGCGATCGCGCAGTTGGGTGTAGTCAATTCCCTTGCTGCTTTTAATTTCAACTTGCTTGTCAATTAGTGGGGCTTCAGTCTCTTTCTCGACTTGTTTATCAATTATGGGGACTTCAGTCTCTTTTTCAACTTGTCGATCGATTATGGGGACTTCAATTTCCTTTTCAACTTGTCGATCAATTATGGGGACTTCAGTGTCTTGCTCAACTTGTTTATCAATTATGGGGACTTCACTTTCTTTCTCAACTTGTCGATCAATTATGGGGACTTCAGTGTCTTGCTCGACTTGTTGAGCTTGTTTATTATCTTGTATGAAGAGAGTTTTTGCTATGATAGCTGTTAGCAATGTCATTCCAGTTAGAATAACTAGTTGAAAAAAACTTTTCCACGTAATTAAATTTTTTCTAATCTCAGAAGTTTCTGTAATAATTGGAATAATTGGTGGAGGAAATTCTACCTGGTCATTTAGAGATTCAACTGTTGTATAAAAGATTATGTGAAAATTGCCAATTTTAACGATATCGCCATTAGCTAAAATTTTCGAGTTATGAGGAGATAGTTGTTGATAGTTGGAATAGGTGTTATCAGTTAAATAAGTGCCGTTATTACTGTCTAAGTCTTGAATTACATATCCATGAATTTGTTTGATAACTACAGCGTGGAAACGAGAAATAGATGAATCGTCAAGAATGATCAGATTATCTGGCGAGCGACCTATGGATATGGAATTATCTTTTAAGATCAACTCATCGATAATTGTCCGCTCTTGAAAAATTACTAGTTTTATTGTAGCTGTAGTCATAGTCTATGATGTATTTTTCAGTAACATCACTGCTGAGATGATTGTCGTATCTTGCGATCGGGGCGGCACATTATTACTGCCCTCAGAAATTACTCAATCTGATTATAAAGCTTATTTAACAGCCAAGATAAGCCCTCGATCTATATTCGGGAAACTGGGGCATGAAGCGAAGAGTGGCGATCGTTATATTTTCTCGTTGAAGGTGAAGGGGAAGAAACTTTTCGACAGTATAAGTGAAAAAAAATGGAAAATCGAACCACAGGTTTTCTAATTGCCTATGAAGTGAAAGACTGTGAGGATAAAGTCAAAGGATTTGGTGTATTTGCCAAACAAGACATTGCAAAAGGAACAACGATCTGGCGACCCACTAGCCTTATAAAAAAACTTTCTCTTGAAGAAGTTTATGTCAGGTTAGAGTCAATGACACCAGAGGAAGCACAAATTTTCCTCAAGCATGCATTTGTCATGCCAAGTGAAGATGACAAATTATGCATTAATCCTACTGATGATGGTAGGTTTACCAACCATAGTAGCAATCCTAATGAATACGTACCAGAGGGGGGTAAGGAAGCTTTTGCTGCTCGAAATATTAAAGCTGGTGAAGAGCTGACTATTGATTATAGCGGACTGGCTAGCCCTCAATGGTACAAAGAGCTTTGTCACAAATACGGCGTGATGTCAACCGATGAAGTAGTCGAGTTTGAGCGAAAGAGAAGCTGTTAATATTCGTTTTAGTTTTCGCTAACAATATTGAAACGATCGTAATAGTCTTTCAATTTTTCTTTGACGAGATTGGGAGCTAAAGAAAACTGTTCTAAAGAATAACGATGAACGCCATGTTTGTGCTGCCAATTTTCTTGAATATATTTTTGAATATTCTTTTCCATTGTGGGAGAAAAATCGTAACCAAAGTGAGCGTAAATTTGGCGAACTGACCCAAGAGGATCTTTAATAAGATCGATATAATTTAGATCGAAAAATTGATTATTAGAAATGTTTTGACGAGCTTTTAATCCTCTAGTGAGAAGTTTTGTGATTAAGTCTAGCCATTGTTTACCCACGAGCGATGGCTGGATTCGGTCTGAATAAAGAGAGCGAAACATAGAAGACAAACTACATATTGAAGGAAGCGATTTTAAAGGATCGCGATGAGTTTGAATGATATTGGCATCAGGAAAAATAGTTAATAAATCTTCTAAATAAGATAAATGAAAAGGAGATTTGAGCAGCCAATGATGTTCTTGCCACTGACAAGATAATAGTTGTAACTGAAAATGGTAATACTCATAAGCATAAATTAGATCGGGCTGTTTTTTTAACCATTGATAATAAGAGGGTACATTGACTAAAAACATAAAAAAATCGCTAGTAAAATTTCGCTCAAATAATGGGTTACATTCTTCTGGATTGCGAGCATCAAGATAATGAGCTATATCAACATAAGGAAGAAAAGACTTTAAATCCGCCGTAATTTTTGTTACTTTTTTAATTCGAGGATCTATCAAAGCATCTTCTGGAGTAAGGGTAGAAACAGGAAAAAATGATTCCCAGAACCGCAACCAACGACTATTAGGATCTCGAGCAAGTAAATTAAATAAAAAAGTAGTTCCAGTTCTATGGGCTCCAATAATAAATAACGGTTTTTTTAGAGAAACTTGTTTAATTTTTGGATTGTTTTTGAAGCTTTCTTGAATTTCAAGTCGGTTAATTAAAAAATTAATTAGACGTTCGCGAAATAAAAGTTTGCCCAGAAAATTTAAGCTAGCTTCCTTTTTTAACGAATCAAGCAATATAGATAAAGGAATATGAAACCTTCCATCACCAAAATCATTTAATCTAGTTTGTCTTTTAGCTTCCTCTAATAAAGATTCTTTGTCTAAAGATGCTAAGTTTAATCCTAATCTTTCTAGAGTAGCACCTCCGCGAGTAAGTAATTGATATCTCAGAGAGCGATAAGGTTTTTGAAAAGTTAAGTCAGTCTGATTTTGAGTTTTCATTTCTATTTTCATAATTTATTCAACTTAACTTTTAAACCAGAGCGCGGACATAAGACAGGGATAGGATTAAGAGTAAGATCTTGTTTTGGTAGTAGTTCCCAGTTGTAATGTCGTATTAAATAGGAAGCAAAGACCTTAATCAAAGTTTTGGCAAAAGCGATACCAATACAGTTGCGATTTCCTCCTCCAAAACCTATCAGATTAAAGTCTGTTAGTTTATTTCCTATATTTTCTGGACTGAAACGTTCTGGGTCAAAGCGTTTTGGTTCGGGATAAATGCGGCTATCGTTGTGAGTACCGATAATAGAGTACATCATATTCCAGTCTTGCGGTACGTAATAATCCTGAAAAACAAAAGGCTTGACGACTCGACGGAAACCTGCACCTACAGGAGGATAGCGACGTTCGACTTCCTTTAAAATTTGTTCGAGGTAAGTCATGTGCTTGAGATGTTCTAGTCTTAAAGGTTCTTCTATTCCGATTTCTTGTTGCTCAATTCGGGCTTTCGTCAAAATATCTGGGTTTTGAGCAAGTGCCATGCACGTACAAGTTAGCATTGAAGCTGTATTAGCAATACTACCTAATAAAAGAGCTAGAGTTTGAGATTTAATTTCGGAGGCAGTTAAACCCTGAGCGCGATCGTCTTTAACTTGCATTAAAAGTGTTAGAACGTCTTCTTTTGGCGATAGTTCTCTTTCAGCCATAGCCGTTTCAATATAAGCTAAGATTTTCTCTCTTGCTTCTAGTGCCTTACCGAAAGGTGTCCAGCGCCAAGGGAGTGGAAAGGCAAACAGTCCTTTGCTGACTTCTAAAAACCACTGGAACAAACGATCGTTTATTTCACCTGGAGAGCTACCGATGAGAAGATTACTAGAGATGTCAAAAGTCATGAAAACCTCACGGGAGAATGGAAACCGCGATGTTTTAACTCGCGGAAGTACAAAAAGTTCATTTTTATTAGGGAAGTCCTCATCAGCAGTTCAGTTATAAACGAAGCAATAAAGTTATCGTTAAAGGACTTCCCTAATAAAAATAAAAACATCTCTCGAAAATTCGACTCGGCAGTTTTAACTGCCGTGAAGATTAAAAACCATAGACATAGCCATCTTTACGATGCACTGGTTTACAGTATTTCCAGTTAATACCTTGTACGGTTCCTTCTATGGTTTTGATGTTGAATGAACCAGATGTTCTAATGGAAACTTTGCCTAAGTAAGTACCAATTTTCTTACCTTTAGTGACTACTGCTTTAACAATGTCACCAGTTTGAAAACCTTTGACTTGCTTGAGGGGAGCTGAGTTTCTTACTAGCTCACTTTTGTTGTTGTATTTCTGGAAACCATATCGATCGACTTTTATAACTTGTCTTTTGCCATGACCTGCACATTGGATTAACAGCGGATGAGTGGTTAATATTTCCAGTTCGGGTGTTTCGCCAACACAAGCAGCATCAAGATAGTGACGTTTATCTAGTTTTTGTTGAGTACGATTAAACTTAGTTTTACCACCTGTACCAGTTGTTACAGGTAAGCCCGTTTCTTTAAAAGTGTTGAATAGCTTCCAAGGAGTAGTATTAACTGCTGCTGCATCCTTAAGAGGCTTTTTAGCTTGAGCCAATATTCGCTCTTGTAAATCTGGTTTGCCAGATAGAAAATCTCTTAGATCTCGATCGGACTTGGCTTGATTGCAAGGTACACAGGCTAAAGTGAGATTGGATACTCGATTACTTCCACCTTTTGACTTGGGTACTATATGCTCAACTTCTAAAGGAACATCTTTAACACCACAATAAGCACAGGTACGATTAAACTTTTCTAATAAGTATTCTCTAACCTCGTACTGATAGAGTGTTCCTTGTTGATACTCTTTACCTGATATTTCTGGGTTTTGTAATTTGTGGCAGTCAAACTTAACTAATTCTATTGCGATTTGTACAATAGGGCAGAATTTGATTAACCTGTTTACCCAAGTTAATGTAGTTAGAACACGATGTTCTAAGCTGGGAGCCAACCATCCTTTTTTTCTAGTTCTATTTAGAAATCTTGGTTTTCTATATCTAGTTTTTCTCCCTCTACGTCCACGACGTAAAGAACGACGAGATTCTAGATCGTCTTTTATCTGTTGTCCGCGATGGGTTAATTCAGCAGCCCAGATAAGTTTGTTGTCTTGTAAAATTGCTATACCTGTGGTTTTTGAACCTGGGTCTAACTTAAGTTGACATGATTTAACCTCTTGTAAATTAACCGTTTTCTTGAGAATAATTGTGAACGGATATTGTCTGAATACCGCCGCCTTACCAGCTTTCAATAGCTTTTTAGCTATTGTTGACGAGCATGGTTCCAATGGGATTTTTTTAGCATCCAGTACCAATACAAAATTAGACATTTTTGCGTCTAAATCTCCAAATAGTGGATAAAGTTGGCCTCGCTAAAGTTATTTAAGCTTGCGCGCGTTAACTACACTTATCGATCCCCTCGTAGGAATGTTTAATAGTTAACGATAGAGCTAGAAACTGGCACGCATTTCTAGGTATCGTGACTTAAATAACGTAGTCAGTTAAGACTTAAGCTGGTCAGCTAACTAAAACTTTGAGGCATGAAGCCTCGCACTTCTAGTGCGGGGTGCTGACATCTTGAATAGCCTTTTTTTCTATCTTAGTCAGGCTTCTAGTCGCACTTTGTTAAGAATTGAATCAAAATAAACCCACTCTTCCCAGTAAGAGATATTCAAGAAGTAAGAACCAGAAAAAATAAGTAGTCATGAATGCACCCAAACGAGTCTTACCACCAATTTATTTCCTGATTTCTTTAATAGTAATGGTAGGGCTAAACTTTTTCTTTCCTTTAATCAAAATTGTCCAGCACCCCTATAGTTACATTGGCG
>JASJDA010000408.1 GCA_030065755.1 Prochloraceae cyanobacterium
TGGTGGGGTCCAATGATTCTATTTTTATAGAGGGAACCCTTATATTCGATAAGTTATTTGCGAAGGGACATAGGTTAAAACAAAAAGGGTTCCCTCTATAAAAATAAATACATCCTTCGGGGGAAACGGAGATGGAAGATCGAAGGATTTTTTAAAACTATTAAGCATCGTTTTAGTTTAGCACGTTTCGGACAAGCAACTAGAGTCATGTGTTTATCGCTGGATACTTCTCGGTTTGATAGCTTTTGTTTTAGCAGTATGGAGCTATTGGCTAAACACAACAGCAACTGAATTAGATTGGAGGATTGCTACAAGAAAAACCTTAGAGATATTATTTCCTTTACTTCTTTTAAACATACTTTTAGTTGATATAAAAAAACTAAAACCAATCGCAAAACAGCAAGGTATAGATATTCAGATTCAAAGATGTTAACAGACTATGCTCCCTCGTAGCAATCCGAGCGAGCGCGAATTTTTATAATTCTAGGGCAATTATTATCGTAAAGTATTAAGCCAATCGAGCAACCTTTATTTTTATATTTAACCATTCTCAATTAGCTACCCTTAATGAGAAATAAGCTTTGCAGTTTCCTATTCTCGCTCGCAGTTTTCCATTCTCGCTCGCAGTTTCTCATTCTCGCTCGCGGTTTTCCCATTCTCGGGAGCGAAGCGCTGCTGCAAGCAGTTCGCAGCTCCCTATTCTCGCTCGCAGTTTTCCATTCTCGGGAGCGAAGCGCTGCGAGCCGCGCAGTTCGCAGTTTTCTCTTCCCGATCGCCCTTCTGGAAGATTTCTTCAAGTTACAAGGTGCAAAATGTGAGGTTTCGTTACCTCAACCGAGCCTACAGGTATGATGAAAATTTCCTGCAAGCAAGGGGTTCAAGACTTATGGATAAGGGAAAAGCTCCGAAACGACCGGGCTTTAAGCGACTAGGGTAAAAGATGAGAAAATTCTCATCTTTTACTCTAAAAAATAAGAATTGTCTTACTATTTTCTCACCAAACCCCCATGATAGCCTGCTAATCCTAAATCTACAATAAAACCAGGATAAGAAAAGGTTAAAAAGGTAATTAAAATGAATAGCAACATTGGTTTTGAACTGTTTGCCGATACCGAAAGCTTCCTCACTGACTTAAGCGATCTCGAAAGTCAATATGTTCGAGGCGGTACTGCTGAAACTCCTGGTCCGGATGAAACTCCTCCTCCTACTCCAGACGAAACTCCTGGTACTACGTAAGAATCAAGGGTTTACCAATATGCTTTTGCTAAGTTAGCAACCTTTTGGTAACCTAGAACACCGATTCAGTATTCACAACTTCTTGGTAAGGAGAGACAAGGGAGAGGGGGAGGACAAGGAAGTTTGAGGAAATTTCCTCCCTTGTTCTCCTTGTCTCTCCTTACCCTAATTTTTATTTTTCGGGCTCGCCTGCGTAACTCCTTGTAATTAAACGGATTTGATATGACCTTTTCCTTAACCTCTGAAAACGTCTTCGATTACCTGATAGCCCAGGGTCTCTGCACTCAAGAAGAGCAGGAGCTGAGTCAAATTGAGGCAAAAAGTGCCAAAAACTTTAACTTGCTCGTGAGCTCGCCCTCAGGTCGCCAGCTCTTGGTCAAGCAAGAGCGTTACAGACGAGACGGGAAAACTGCGGGGGAATTGTTGAGTGAATGGCGCATTCAAAAGTTTTTACAGCAATTCCCAGAATTGAGTCACCTGCGCTCCTGGCTGCCGGAGGTGCTTCATTTTGATGCAGATAATTCTATTATTATTGTTAACTACTTAGACGACCATCCGGATCTAGGCACATTCTACGCTCAAGAGAAGGTCTTTCCCACGGCGATCGCCTCTTCAATTGGAACCATTCTAGCTACAATTCATCGTCTAACGCTCGATCGCCAGGACTATCGGGACTTCTTCTCGGTAAATCCTGAGAGTGGAGCGAGCGATACCGCTTTTCAGCAAAGGTTTTTTAACTTCGCTCGACGTTTGGAACGAATCGGGCCTGAAGTTTTCGGTCAAGTGCCTGCTGATGGGCTGAAATTCTTTGCCCTCTATCAGCGCTACGACAGCTTCAGGCAAGCGATCGCCGACCTGAGTAATGCTTGCGAAGCCTGTTGTCTGACCCACAACGATTTCAAGCTGAACAATATTCTCCTGCCCAGAGATTGGGAACAAGCCACTTTAACGGCGGCACCATCTAGTAACAGCCCCATTCGACTCATACTCATCGATTGGGAGCGCTCCAGTTGGGGGGATCCGGCCTTCGATTTGGGTTCCCTCATCGCTAGCTACCTGAGAATCTGGCTGAGAAGCCTAATTGTCAGTAAGTCGATCGCTATCCAAGACGCTTTGCGCCTAGTCGAGACTCCCCTCGAACTGCTTCAACCTTCTCTTGCTGCCCTAGCTAGCGCTTATTTAGCTAACTTTCCGCAAATTTTAGAGCGCCGTCCTGACTTTGTGCAGCGGGTCGTGCAATTTGCCGGACTAGGCTTGATTCAAGGAATTCAGTCAACGCTCCAGTACCGAAAATTCTTTGGCAATACGGAAATCTGTATGCTTCAGGTTGCCAAGAGCTTATTATGCCGTCCACAACAATCCATCCCCACTGTTTTTGGCATCCAGGAATCAGAAGTCAGAAGTCAGAAGTCAGGAGTCAGAGAAGAACCAGGTCACTTCTGTAGCAAGTTTAAATCTAAACGGTATTAGTCAGTAGCCAAGGAGCAAGAAGAAAGATATGCAAGCGTTAGATTCGGCTCAAAGTCAATTACTTACTGCTGCTCCAGCTTACTTGCTGGCAGCGCTGGAAGACATCGTCACTAAGCTCGAACTCCAGTCCGCCTTCTGTATCACTCATCCAGATTACAAACCCTTACAACTTCCAGCGGCAACAGTTGCCCGCTTTCAGCAATTGCCCTTAGATATCCAGAATCAGTATCTGAGCCTGCGACTGTGCGATTTTCTCTACGGCATTTATTACAACGGCTCCTTTAAGGCTGCCTTGGCACCCGATGCGGATTCAGAGGTTCTGGCAAAGCGCCCAAATCTAGCCAACAACACCTACCTGGGAGTAGACCTAGCATTTTACGATCGATTGCACGAAAACAACCACGGTCAATGCTATTTCGATTCCGGTTGGTTGGTACTGAGGCAGGAGAGTGATGGCAGTCTAGCAGTGAGCAAAGACGGTCTAATTCTGCATATCGAGCGCGAGCAGCATCTGCAATCAGCACAGCAATCTGCTACTGTCGGCGACTCAGTAGCAATTCGGATGCCTCGCAATCAGGTAGAAAGCTCATACTATGTGGCGATCGGTAATTCCGGTCCTCCCAGTAGCTCAAATCCAGACGGTCAACCACAGCTCGTATGGGTCTACTTCAATATAAGTGCTGAAGGTGCAGTTGCCGTTATGGACAGTCTGACGCGGCAGCTAAACGAGATCGCCATTCCCTTCTCCTTTAAGGTACTGTACAACCCTTCCGACTACGATTGTTACGACTCAGGGCTACTTTGCTTTGACAAAAACAATTATCAAGCCATTCGCTCAGTACTGGAGTCTATTTATCGAGAACACCAATCCCACTTTCAGGCGGAAGTGCCTTTATTTACTAAGCTTCTGGCACCAGGACTGGCACTGGCGGAAGAACCAGACCGTAAATTTTTCGATCGAGACAGTTTCGGCAGAAACCGCTGCCGAATTGTTGCCAATGGTTTGTTAGAAGCTCGGCAGCAAGGAGACGAATCTCCAAAGAGTAGAATGGCAGCGATTCTTCAACAATTTTCTTTGATGGGAATTGATTGGCAGCATCCTTACCTCAATACTAACTCTGAGGATATCTACACGCCCCTAATCTCCTAAATCTGGCTCGTTATAGTTGAATGATTTAGTGTCATGCACTATCTGATCGAACCAATCAAAATGGGGGAGGAAACTCTCGGCCTATTTGTGGTGGTTAGCTTGCCTGCCAAGCAGTATGAGGAAATAAATCAACCCCTGTTCCGCGAGTTATTAATGTAGTATTATCGAAGTATATGCGCCGAATCAAAAAAAAGGTGGATATGGCAACATGGTTGTCATATCCACTCCCTCCCCCGGCCAAACTAGACGGTTCAGTCTGATGATGGGACAATTTGTTTGAGCCAATTAGGAGCGACCGCAGCAATTGAGTTTAAAGCCCTTCCGAAGTGTTTCACCAATAATTTCCAAACGGCTTAACTCTCGAAGGTTAGCCAGTACATGAGTTGAATCAGTGCGTTGATTTTTGGGGGCTTTTTGCTACGCCAACTTCTCTCAAACGAGAAAGCATTTTTTCAAATAGCTCTTGTTCAATGCCACCATCAATTAAGCGATTCCGAAATTCACTCAACACAGAAAAGTCAAATCCACAATCGCCTAAATCTAAGCCCAATGCGTATTTCCAGTCAATCCGACCTCTTACAGCATCTGCAGCTTGTCGATCACTCAAGCCTTCAGCAAATTGCATAATACTAATTAATGCCAAACGCCACGGTGCTATAGCTGGCTGTCCCCTGATTGCGAACAAGTTAGCAAAAATTTCCTCATCATAAATTACTCCCAACTCCGAAGCGCATTCTTATGTAAATATTCCCTTTGGGAAAAGCAGCTTGAGCCACACGAACAGTTTCAGTTGGAATAGTAAATTTTTTTTGAGGATGGAATGACATTAGTTTTGAAGAAATACTAAAAATGCAAATTTTCAAATGTTTGATGCCCGCCAGTTTAGCACAAGAATTTTGCTTTATACAATGCCTGTGACGTGACAAAGTGAGTGCTTGACATTTTGTCTGTGTCATGGCAAAATGAGTAAGGAATATTGCCATGATACAGACAAAATATGCCAAGAGGCGGTAGAAGAAGTACAACTTGGAATCCGACCTGGAAGCATGGCAAAACAAAAACCATTCGCGTTCCAGTTGCTCTAGCTGAATCGATTTTAAATAAGCGCCAGAATTTTAGATGAAGGTAAAGCAGTTTTTCTCGATTTGCCTAACTTAGCAGAAAAAGCAATTCCCTCACCAGACAGTCTGGTCACAGGCAATACGTCCAAGGCAATTTCATCTTCAGATAGTCTGGTCACAGACAATTCAGAGCGATCGCTTCCTTTCTCAGATAGTCTTGTTACAGGCAATCGGGAACAATTAATTTCTGACTCCGATCGTCTTGTTAACGGCAATAAAGTCGAGCTATTATCTCAAGAGCGAAAATTTCGACATCGATTTAGCTATTGAGGCGATCGCTACCGTTATATCTCTCAAAGACATTGCTATTTCCAGAGAATTAAAAAAACGTTCCCGAGCCAATCAAACCACGATCGCCAAATGGCAAAAGGAAATTAAATCCTTAGAACGAACCCTCGAGGTTCTCAAATCATTTAATCAATAGTAGTTGGGAGTATGTCGATGCGCTTGCGTATCGACATACTCCCTCTTCCAGACTAAACGGTTTAGTCTGGAAGAGGGTTGGGGGAGAGAACTGCGTTCTCTCCCCCGTGTATTATTTGTAATTACGCTCTGATTGCTTTCGCCAACAGAGTCAAAATTTACGCTAACAAAATTTCTTTTTTGTCCAAAGTCCAAAAGTGTAATAGATCGGCTATTTTACGGGCTAGTTCGATTTCTTCATTCGCTTTTAAGAGCTTAATGCTGCCAATTTCCTTTAAATATACTCTAACTGAATCGGTTGGTGGTGCGTCGTTTACAATCGGCATACTCTATACCTCTTATCAATTAACTTATAACGGAATATTTTCTGTTTAAAAGATTTAGCTTGTAGCGATTTGTCAATACTAAATCTCAGAATAAGCGTTCGTGGATAAATAGAAGATAGTACTAT
>JASJDA010000409.1 GCA_030065755.1 Prochloraceae cyanobacterium
AGGAGTAGTAGAAATTGCGGCAGAAATGGGAATGCCCGTCAATCTAAAAAACCGCTCTGAACTTGGAAAGTTTGTAAGACCACTTTGCGAACATCTCAGCAAGTTAGAAAAAAGACTAGTTAATGGAACGTTGAGAGAAGTACGTTGCTATCCCAATTATCAAGAAGTTCGAGATGCTATCGAGCAGTTTTTCAAAAAAGAAGGATTTATTTAAATGTTAAAAGACAAAGAAGTATTTTTATCGGGAAAAACTTTAGTCTACAAATTCCCAGTGGAAAAAACCGAAATAACTCAAGAAGAACACGAGTTATTAGAAAAACAAAAAACGAAAATACTCGACCTGATTTTTGACTCAGTCAACCTAAAAAAAATGAAATTGTATCAATGTTTTACTAACGAGTATCTCCAGGAATACATATGGATTGAAGTCACAAAACAAGAAGTAAAAAATACATTAGAATTTTTTGAATGGATTCATATTTGGGACATTAATGAATATTACTTTAACACAGAAGAAATGATGAGAATAGGAAAAGGAGTAGGTAAACAACTGCCTTCATCTTACCAAGATAAATACCATTTTGAAATACATTTTACTTTTGGCAAAGATAAATTTTTGGGGATTGGTGCTGAAGAAGAACAATGTTTTTGTGCTTATCTTGGCGAGGGAAAACCAGCTCTTTATTAGTAAAAAAGATAGTGACTAACAATTATGACAGAACCAATCAGAACTATTCAAATAAAAATCGATATTATCAGTCAAAAAGCTTTCGCTAAATTAGTTGAGAAATATAAACAAAAAATAATAGCAACAGCTTTAAGTAATAAAAAACTGAAGCCTAACCAGCATTTTGTACATCCACTATCGGAAACCTGGAAAGGAGACCAAGAATATATAAATACTTTTGGGTTTGCCAGTATGTTGATTAACGGAGTAAGAAATAGCCACGGTAAATTCTCTGAAGACCCAGAAAAATGCGAGCAAATACTAAAAGATATTTTGATAAAAACCAATCCCATATTGAACCTAAGCAAGACAATTGCTGAGATAAAAATGCACAATTTAAAAGAAATAATGATGGTTTGTAATTGCGTAGCTAATGCCGATATGTCCCAATTTGAATCTAAGGAGTAATAAAAGTGAACGAAGAGTATAAATTTGGGACTTTGTACGAAGTAAAAAATGCTAGAGACAGGGAAACAGAAAGGATAGAAGAAGTAGTAATAACTTACGGGAATCCAGGAATTTTATTAGAGCCTGGAACTAATGCTGTTATTTGCGGACAGAAATATTGTCTTAAATCAGCAGAAATAACAAAAGAGCGAGTTAAATACACTTTTATAGCAATTGAGGAGTAAGGACTATGTATAAAGTTAAATTTGATAACTGGGAAATTGTTTGGGAAAAACAGCCAGAAGAATTGGAGACAGAAATGAAAAAACATCAAGACGTGTTGGCTCTATTAAAAACTAAACAATGTACGGTGTTCAAATTAAGACAAAAGTCGTTTTACCCGCAGATAGATTACTTTTATAAGTACGTTATTCGTTGCGAGGACAGCTTTAAAGAAATCAATGATTTCTATACTGGTAACAATTACGAGACAATTAGATGGTTACAATGATTCTATTTTTTATAAAGTAGCCCTTTTACGATAACTTTACTACTTCGTTTATAACTTAACTACTATGAAGGGCTACTTTATAAAAAATAAATATATCTCTCGGGAATGGGCAATATAAAAAAAATGGAACAAATCGAACCAGAAAACAAGATAAATTACTTACTTCCCAACTATCAAAAATACAGGCTAGGTCGCCCCAATGAAGTCTTGAGTATTGAATACGAAGAAGAAAAAGAAAAAGAATTAAGAATAGCCTACATAGAACCAGGAATTATATTAGAACCTGGTTCAACTCTCTCCATAGATAATTGTCAATATATGCTTAAAGATGTAGAGTTAATAAGAGATAAAGACTTAGAGAAAATAGAGCAAGTAACTTATATTTTTATACCCATATAGGAGAAATAATTATGCAAGAATATGAAGATATAGAAAGAATCAGCAAAAGATTATTTAATTTAGGTTCTCATTACGAATTCCGAATAGAACCACTTGACGACAGAATAGTACTAGAATTTAGCGAACCAGGATTGGTATTGTGTAAAAATTCTCAGATTGAAATAAATGGAAAAACATATTTAGTCGAAGAAGCTCACAAAAGAATCAACAAAAGAGCAAAAACGCCATTGAGAGCAGTTACCAAGCACCTGCGGTGCGGGAGTGGGGAATGGGGAGTAGGGAGTGGGGAAGAGTATTAATTAAACAGATCGCACCGCATTAAATGGGTTGAATGCCCCTCTTAGAAATAAAATTTTAAGAGAAATCAATTTAAATAGTAGTCCATTCTACTGTTTAAAATTGTCTTCTTTTCACCACTCCCCGAAAGATGTATTTATTTTTTATAGGGAACCCTTTTGACAATAACTCCTAAGCTTCGTTTTTAACTTGACTGCTATATAAGGGTTCCCTATAAAAAATAGAATTATTGTAACCCCACTCCCCACTCCCCACTCCCTATTGAATTACATATTTCAAAGAATAGCAATTGACGAGGAAAAATAACATGAACAAAAAGATTAGAAATATTCGACTAAGAGGCGATGGTATTAGCGAAAAAACCCGCAAAGAAGTGACTAAGAAATACCATCATTTATCTGACGTAGAGTATAAAGAAGTTTCTCAAAAGATAGGTATGGAATTCTTTGTACTAGAAGCAAGCAAAAAAATGAAAGAGGATGAAACTTGTTTTGTAGAACTTCTAGATAAAAATGACAAAGTAGTAACAAGACAAAAATTAAAAAAGAAGAACGGAGATATATTGATAGACGGCAATACACTCAGAGAGTCTCTAGGAAGGGAGGCGATCGAGCCGAAAGAATTTAATTCGGTTATTTTTTTAAGTGATAAAAGATTAGAGCCAGAGCAGTATTTTATACATTCACTATCGGAGGTTTCCGAAGCAGATCCAGAATATGTAAATATGTACGGTTTCGCTAGTGCTTTGATTAATGGAGTGAGAAATAATCACGGAAAATTTAAAGAAGATCCTGAAAAATGCGAAAGGATATTGAGAGAGCTTTTAATAAAAATCAATCCTATCTTGAACATAAATAAAACCATTGCAGAAATAAAACTGCACAATGTAAGAGAAATGCTAACAGTTTGCGAAACGATCGCCAATGCGGACACTGGAAATATTTTTAAAAATAGCGATAGTTTTAATTTTACCGATCGTAATGATGTCAGCCAAAATTAACAATTTAGGAGTAGGAAAACCAGAACTTTACTAATAAAACCGAGAAAGTAATTAGGAGTAAAATAAGAATGAAAACTAAAAATAAAACTAGAACTAGAACCGTGAATTATCCAAAATTAAACGCTCAAGATTACTCGACAGGATATTACATGACTTCTAACGAACACGGAGCAATAGCCTTAATAAATAAACTCTCAGGAGTCGAAATGCGAGTATGGACTTACTTGATGATGGTAGATCCTTATGCGGATTTTAGTAAAGGAGAAGACAAGGAAAAAGTATACAAGCGTATACCTTCTCCCGATGAAATAGCTTTAGTAGTAGCAGCCGATCGCGATACTGTGGTTCGCGCTATGAGAAAGCTCAGAAAACTGGGGCTATACGATTACAAAATTACTGAATGGCGAGGACATAACTTGACGGCTTACAAAGCCAGATTAGAATCAGACAGGCTTAAAGCTAATAAAAAACAGGCTGAAACTCCCACCCAGCAAAGGGAAGGGGAAATTAATCGTCACTCGAAGAAAAGTAAAAAACAGGCTGAACCCGTTGCCCAGCAAGGGAAAGGAGAAATTAATAACCCCTCGAAAAAGAACAAAAAGCAAGCTGAAACCGTTGCCCAGAAAGGGAAAGGGGAAATTAATCGCGAAGACGATTATTTAATCGCCGAGACGATAAGCTTATCGTCTTCACGATTAAATAATCGTGTCCAATCGCCGAAACCCGCACCACAAGCCAATCGCGTCACGCCTCAGACTATACAGACTAATTCAAACTCTTCAGACTTTTTTTTAGAGGAAAAAGAATTTTTTGAAGATTGTTGGCATAGCGAAGAAAAAAGCACTCAAGTTATCGAAACTACAGAAGCAAACAACCCAACAGTTGAAGGTGAGATCCTAGAACAACAAACCGAACCCGTGTCGACTTCAGATAAAGAAACTACCACCGCTATCGTGGCAAAAGAGAATTTATCCCAAGGGGAAGTTTACTCGGCGTGTAGTACGTTTGAAGCCAAATTTAAACATCGCGCGGCAAATCCGAAACAGACGAATATGGACAGGTTGCAAGAGGCTTTGAACTGGATTCCCGATGGCGTTTGGTGTACGGAGCCAGGAAAATTAGACCCTGAATTCCTCAAGTGGTCTGTCATTTGGTGGATGGGCAAATTTGATTGTAAGGACGAATACGACGCTAAGGCGAACGTACTGGCTTACTACAAGAATGATTTGACTAAACTGGTAATTCGTTGGGAGCAATACAGCAATACTTATTTAGCCAAATACAAGAATGCCGATTTGAGACTTTCCCACGGTTGCAAAGTGGATGAAAAGGAAGAGAAAGAGCTTAAGAATAACGTTCGAGCAATAATCAAGCCATTGCCCCCAGAAATGTCCTATGAGGACAAACAATTACAACAAACTAGTAATTCTGTAACTCAACTAGATCCAACTCCAGAGACAAAAAAAATCGCACCAGCATTCTTGGGAGCGATAAACGACAAAATCAATGAGAAACACAATTTGGTCAAAAAAGATCGAGATGAAAATTCTGTACGTGGATCGAAAACAGTAGCTAATACGATTGTATCAAGTGTTGAGAATAAAATCTATAATGATATTCCAGAACACGCAGACAACGTAGGTGCGTATCGGAACTTCGATCGCGCGGAATACGATCGAAAGCGAAAACAGGAGGAGGAACAGATGGCTAGCCCAGAACAATGGGCTGAGTTTACGGCTAAGTTTAAAACTTTTAATAAAAAATCTAGTTTGCGTCCTGTTGTTGAGGATACAGAAGATCC
>JASJDA010000095.1 GCA_030065755.1 Prochloraceae cyanobacterium
GTTAAGATAGCCAAATTGTTTTCTCAGTTTTAGGGTCAAATAGATGAATCTTATCTAAGTCCAGAGAAAGCCAAATTTCTTCCCCTACTCTCACTGAAAAATCTGGCGAAACTCTTGCTTGTAAGAATGTTTTTCGATTGCGCAGCGCCTCGTTAGGAGCGAGATCGCCTAAGAAATACCCTGAAATATACGTATCGTTACCTAAAGCTTCAACTGAATCTATTTCCACGGGTATATTTTTGGGAGCTGGCGGTTTGATGGTAAGGTGTTCTGGTCGAATGCCGAGTAAGACCGATCGTCCCTGATAGGGTTGGATGGATTTTTTCCAAACCTCTGGCAAGGTCGTGCGAAATTCTCCATTAGCGATCGATAGAGGAGTTCGTACTTCTACTTCGATAAAATTCATCGGCGGCGAGCCGATAAATTCGGCAACAAAGCGATTTGCTGGTCGGTTGTAGATTTCTAAGGGCGGAGCAATTTGCTGGATATGACCTCGATCCATTACTGCAATACGAGATCCCATCGTCATTGCTTCTGTTTGGTCGTGGGTGACGTAAATTGTTGTTACCCCTAATTGGCGTTGTAACTTAACAATTTGAGCGCGGGTTTCGGCGCGTAATTTAGCATCTAGATTGGATAGGGGTTCGTCCATTAAAAATACTTGTGGATTGCGAGCGATCGCCCTTCCTAAAGCAACTCTTTGCTTTTGTCCCCCAGACAATTGTTTGGGAAATCTATTCAGTAGGGATTCTATTTGTAACAACTTTGCAACTTCTCTGACTTGTCTATTGACAAATTTCTCTTTTTTTGATATATATCGCAATTGTTTGGGAAGCGATCGAGTAGTTGCTACCAGTAAATCTTCTATGTGTTGAAAAATTGATGACTGGGGAGCGTTAAATTTTTCTTTATATTTTTGTTCGAGCTTTGCTCCTTTGCGGCGCAATCCAAAAGCCAGATTGTCATAGACTTTTAGGTGGGGATAAAGTGCGTAATTTTGAAACACCATAGCGATATCTCTTTCTTTGGGTGCGAGGTTATTGACCTTGCGATCGCCAACAAAGATATTGCCACCTGTTAATTCTTCTAACCCAGCGATCGATCGTAATAAAGTACTTTTACCACAACCAGAAGGACCGACCAAGACCATAAATTCCCCATCTTCTACAGTTAAATTAATAGACCGTAAAATACTGACTGCAGTCGATCTAGACTTAGATCGAGCAACGGGTGTTTTCTTTGTCGATATCCCCAGGGTTTCCCCTGCTATGGGTACAGTAGCAGAATCTTGGTTTCGGTTAGGAAAGCTTTTGTGTACATTTTCTAAAACAACCTTTGCCACTTTCTTAAATAAAATCGGTTTTTGGGGAAATACTATCGAGACTATAATAATAAGCGAGTAAAAAAATTCCTCACTGATAAATAAATACAAATTATTGGTTTCACCAAGGCTGTTGGTTGTTTGTTGTTGGTTGTTTGTTTATCCCCCTCTCCCCGTCTCCCACTCTCCCCATCTCCCCACACTTCCCACACTCCCCACACTCCCCACTCCTTCAAAACAATTGACCTCCATTGAAGCGCCAATAGGGAAATAAAATTCGCATTAAGGTATGGGTTGCTGCAAACATGCCCAGCCAAACTAGACTGTAGTGAATTGCAAACCATTGGAGAGGTACGCCTGGCTCTAATCCTGGCAAATCAATAAACTCTACTAGATAAGAGAAAAAAATTGCTTCCCACAAACCTGCAATGAGTTGAAAAACAGCAGGCCAATCTCTATCCCAGCGAAACTGCTGTAAGTAATTGTACAATACGTCCCAAATTAAACCTAATAGAGCTAGATAGAATAAAACTAAGAAAGGAATTCCACTGGCATCTGGGCCGACAATACCTAAAGCAAAAGGCAAAGTAAATAATGCGCCAACAGTAGCGAAGAGAACAATACGAGTTTGCCAGCGTCCGAGTAATGTTGGGGTCATATTGGCGCGGGGCGAAAACAACTAACTATTAACAAATATATTATTATTCATCTGGCGATCGATTGTTAAGCCATTTTAACCATTGTTGAAAAGAATTCAGAGGAGATAATTTTTTCAATCCTGGCGATCGACTTGCTGCCAAACTTTCGATCGCTCGTAAAGCAGTATATTGCAAGCCTAGGAAACTATCAACTGCTGCATAAGGACCTCCTAAAGTAATTGCACCAGCAGCATAGATTTTGCCTGTCGAGTTACGCATTTGTTCAATTTCAAAATCATTACTTACTGCTAAACGTCCGGCAAAATTGAGAGGTAAATTGTAATGAGTAACGAGATCGTTAAGCAGAGGACTAACTTTAACATCCGCATCCAAGCCAGTAGCATCGATAATATAGTCAGTTTGTAGGTGAATTGTGCTTTTAAAGTTTTTGTTTTTAATATAAGTAATGAGAAAATCTGCTTCTTTTTCTACTTTTTCTACTTGACCGAATTCTATTTTATACCATCCTTCTCTAAGTCCTTCGTCGATCGTGTCTCGCCAATCTTTTCGAGCGGCGGTAGTAGTTCCTCCCCAGTCAGCAATTAAACTCTGTCTTTGTTGGGAATCCGCCCGTTCTAATTGAAATCTTAAATCTCCTCCCCAACAAGCTTTCGGCCAGTTAAAAGGTTGAAATTCAAAGTGATTTTCTACAAATCTTTCGGCTTTTTTAAATTGGTTTCCTTTCGGTTTGGGCGAGCGCATTAAATGAATCACGCCGATATTAGGATTATCTCGCCTGGTTTCATAAATCCTTTGAATAATACGCGAAGCCACAATGCCTCGACCTCTAATTAATACCGTACCGCCGCGTTTTTTTAGATTTTCGTAAACGTAATCGTGTGCTTCATAAGCGTTAACTACTGACTGGAAATCCTGAGTTTCTTCCCGATATGCTTGCAAATCTGGGAGAAATTTTATGGCGGGATAACCTGTGGCTAAATAGAGATAATTAGCAATTAAAAAAGCCCTTTCTCGTTTGTCTCTAGTTCCGCGAGAATAGGCGATCGCATATCTTCCATCTGTGGTTTTGCGAATTGCCAACACTCGACCGTAACGATACATTTTTTCCCAACCAATGCGCTTTATTTCTCTATCTATAGAATCAAAAACATTGCCAGCGCGAGGAGTATATGTTTGTGCTAGTGTGGGTTCGGCAAAGACTTGCCACAAATTTCCTATAGCATCGAATAAGCGCAATCGAAGCAAATCGTGCCATGCTTCTCGCCAAGCGTAACTGGGGAAACCCCAAATATTATCGGGACAAGAATCGGAATTCGAGCGCAATCTTTCTTTTAGGGGTATTTGAGAATTGAGACAAAGTTGCTTGTAGCGGGAATAGGGTTTTCGATCGATACCCAAAGCAATAATTTTGTCTGCAGTTACGCCAAAAATTCTCAGACAATCTACAAACACAAAACTGCCAATTCCAGCGCCAATAGTTAAGTAATCGATCTCGTCGACAGACAAACCACTAGTGTAGATGTCTTGGAGGGATACTTGTAATGGTGTTGCAAACTCAGGAGGTGGAAATCTATCCGATTCGCTGGCGGTTGTTACTACTGATGGAATTCCTTCGCTCTCAGAATCTAGGGAATTAGTAATGGGGTTGAAGAAAATCTGCGATCGGTTAGTCTCAAATATAGATTTTTTGTTATCCCCTCCCCAAGTAATAATAATTTCATAGGGGCCAATTTCAATAACGTCTCCACTCTCTAAAATAGTATTTTTCCGGCGCTGACCGTTAATAAGTATGCCATTTTTGCTATTGCGATCTCTTATAACACAACTGTTATTTTCCCAGTCAATTAATGCGTGATAACGAGAAACTGCTGAACTATTGAGAACTACGCGAGAAACTTGCCTCTGTGCGATTTCTCCTGGCATTTGATTCAATTGTCTTCCCAAGGCAATAGGAATTTGTACTAGTAGATTTTGATACTCTGAAGTAACGGGATCTTCCCAACTCAATTTGACTTCTTGCCTTTGACTGGAATTCATGGTTTTATTTTCGCTTAGAAGCTTCCGAAGATAAATTGGTGGTTAGCGACACCTAGGTAGATTCTTCTTCAGGTGGTATAAAGACACTTGCTGCAGCAGCCAAAGAACTGCCACACCACCTACAACCAATGTCTATCCATTCGTAGTAACAAAGGCGACCGCAACTAGGACATTGCAACTGATAACTAGGTGTCGGTCGAGATGGCTTTTTAGGCTTGGGTTCTTCTAGGGATAGACTCATGCTCTCAAAAGGTTCGGGAAGAGAAAAGACAGTTGGAGAAACATCCACTACATAGGAGACCACTTTGACAATTATTTGTCCTAAATAGATTGTACTATCTGGCTTTAAAACTATTTCTCCCTGAATAATTCTACGCCCGTCTACCACTGGCGGATTAATTTCTCTTAGATTGCGCAGAAAAAATTTTTCTTGCTCGAAACTAAAAAAGATTTCTACGTGCAGTCCAGATACAGTTGGATTGGCGATCGTAATATCACAGCGAGCTGGATCGCGACCGATACGAACAGTACCAGGATTTTTACTAGGCTGTCCGGCGCTAATTGTCTGCGTTTTTTTCCGACCGGCTTCTTGCCACTCTAAAGTTAATTCAGGCATTGACTTGCAATTGCGTATTTATTATAGTAGTTGTGCGTGCTAAATTGATGCTTACACCGTTTTAACTTATTAGTCTTTAATCCTCATAATAAAAAAAACCAGATTAATCTAATTAGGAAAATACACTGAGAAAGTATATTTTGGAAACTTAAAATAATTTCTTGGGCTTTAATCCTATGAAACTGGCAACGAGAGTGAGTCAAGTAACCCCTTCAATAACTTTGGCAATTTCAGCCAAAGCCAAGGCGATGAAAGCAGAGGGCATCGATGTTTGTAGTTTTAGTGCAGGGGAACCAGATTTTGATACTCCAGCTCATATTAAAGAAGCAGCAAAGAGTGCCCTAGATAAAGGAAAAACCAAATACGGGCCCGCAGCAGGAGAACCGAAGCTAAGAGAAGCGATCGCTAATAAGCTACAAAACGACAATGCTTTAAACTATCGCCCTGAAAATATTATCGTCACTAATGGGGGCAAACATTCCCTATTTAACTTGATGTTGGCCCTAATTGAACCAGGAGATGAAGTAATTATTCCCGCTCCCTATTGGCTCAGTTATCCTGAAATGGTGAAATTAGCAGGTGGGTCGCCAGTAATAGTTTCCACCCAGCAAGAGCACGGCTATAAAATTACGCCTCAACAACTGCTCGGAGCAATTACGTCCAACACCAAACTATTTGTTCTCAATTCTCCCTCCAATCCTACTGGATCTGTCTATACTCCCGATGAAATTCGCAGCCTAGCAGAAATTATCGTAGAAAAAAATTTGTTAGTAGTCTCTGACGAGATTTACGAAAAAATTCTCTACGATGACGCTCGACATTTGAGTATTGGCGCAGTAGGAGCAGAATCTTTCGATCGCACTGTAGTTAGTAGTGGTTTTGCCAAAAGTTATGCCATGACTGGCTGGCGAGTAGGATATATAGCTGCTCCGGTGGAGGTAATTAAGGCAATGACTACCATTCAAAGTCACAGTACTTCTAACGTGTGTACCTTTGCTCAGTACGGCGCGATCGCGGCTTTAGAAGGCTCTCAAGATTGCGTCGAACAAATGCGTCAAGCTTTTGCTCGAAGAAGACAAATAATGTTACAGGCGATCGCTTCTATTTCCCAACTTAGCAGCTCTAAACCTCAAGGAGCTTTTTATTTATTTGTTGACATTAGCAAAACAGGAATGAAATCTTTAGATTTTTGTAATAATTTACTTCTCAATCAAAAAGTTGCTGCTATTCCTGGTGTTGCTTTTGGCGCAGATAATTGCATTCGGCTTTCCTACGCCACCGATTTGACCTCAATTAACAAAGGAATGGAACGTCTCGATAAGTTTGTTAACAATTTATAACTCGAATTAAACTAACATTCAATCTCAAAAGTCATCTCGGTTTTGTTTTTTTTATTAAGTAAAAAGACTTAGGTGGCGAAGGATTAGGATAAATGGGGAATTTGCTCTCGCAGGTTAATTTTTGTTTGACTAATGGCTGCTAAAGTTAACATTTTTGTCAAAATTAAAATAGTCAGATCTTTAATTGAGATTTCTTACAAGTCTGGAAAATCAGAAAATATTTCTTTTGATGTTTTCTGGAATTTGGATTTTACGAGTTGTATAAAACTTTGTAAGAAACTGTGGCGAGCAATCGGAGTTAAGCAGCAATTTCCAAGAGCATCCCCATATTTAAAGACCATAGCGATCGCCAATCTGCTTTAGTGTTATTCCGCCATTGCTTTTAAGAATAGATCTGCAAGCCAAGGGATGCTCCCAAACTTCCACGATGTCGAGCTAGTCTATGGGGAATTGGATGAGATGTTAAAACGAGTATTAGGTGGACGCTATTACATTGCCGACAAGTTAGGTGGAGGAGGGTTTGGTGAAACTTACTTGGCTAGAGATCGAGGTTTACCCACTCATCCTTATTGTGTTGTCAAGCAACTCAAGCCTCACTCGACAAAGCCATTTCACTTGCAAACGGCGAGACGTTTGTTCGCAACAGAAGCAATGGTTTTGCACAAATTGGGAAAGCACGACCAGATTCCACAACTTATGGCTTATATTGAGGAAAATGATGATTTCTATTTAGTTGAAGAATTAATTGAAGGAAAAAATCTTGCCCTAGAAATTACACCTGGTAAAAAGTTAAGTGAGTCTTATGTTATTGCTCTTCTGCAAGATATTCTCAACGTACTCGAGTTTATCCAGCAGCACAATGTCATCCACCGCGATCTTAAGCCTTCTAACTTAATTAGGCGTCAGTCAGATAACAAAATCGTTTTGATTGACTTCGGGGCAGTTAAAGAAATCGCTAGTATTAAGGCACTATCTGACGATCTAGACGAAAATAAGTCTTTTACAGTCGCTATTGGTACTCCTGGCTACATGCCATGCGAACAAAGCTTTGGCCAACCTAACTTTAGTAGCGATATCTACGCAGCAGGAATAATTGCTATTCAAGCACTCACAGGCATACAGCCTCACTTACTATCAAGAGATAGTAATGATGAGTTTGTCTGGCGTCAAGAGGCAAAAGTGAGCCGTAAACTGATAAATATTTTAAATAAAATGGTGCGCTACCACTCCAACCAGCGCTATCAGTTGGCAACTGAGGTTTTACAAGACCTCGAAAAATTAACTAATCTTGCTCGCGTACTATCTCTGAAAGAGCAGACTAGCAAAGAAAGAAAGCCAATACATCTCCTAGAAATGGAAGAAAAAATTGATTCCAAACAGTCAAAGAATAGGAGGGCAAAAAAACAGCAAATCAATCTCCTAGAAATGGAAGAAAAAATTGACTCCAGTCAGTCAGACAATAGGAGAGAAAAAAAACAACAAATCAATCTCCTAAAAATGGAAGAAAAAATTGACTCCAGTCAGTCAGACAATAGGAGAGAAAAAAAACAGCAAATCAATCTCCTAGAAATGGAAGAAAAGTTTGAATCAAAGCAGGCAGAAAATAAACAAGTAAAAAAAAATTTACACCCCGTAGTATCCCAAGATCTGGCTAAAATAATGAACCTAAATTAAGGATAATTTCAAACTCAATCTCAGGCAAAAAAGAACCACATATTTTCACTTTGTTTTTCAACAGCTATTTTTATAACAACTTGAAACTATTAGTGTCAGAACCATGAAAACTAAAACTAAACCGAATCCCAAAGTCATAGTAGAAGCAGATACACTTCTAGATTTCATCAATACGAGGGAGCCATTTAAAAAAGACTCTAAAGCTCTTTTGGAATTGCTAAATAAACATGAAATAGAAGGGTATATAACGGAATCGATAGTAAAAGAAGTCGTGGAAAAAGCCAGAGACTTTCACAAAGATAATTATGTATACATGGAGGATCCAGAGAAGTTTGACGAATTTCTAGAAGGAATTGAATCCGCAATTAAAGGAACCTTTCAAGAATGCGTAAATACCAACATTCCCAACTGCATAAAAGAAAAAAAAATCAATACAGTAATTACTCGAAGATCTAATTGGATTGAGAAATTCCCAGAACTTAGAGACAAAGAAATTCGCATCTTGCCAGCACGACGTTTTTTAAAAAACTATAGTTTTAAAAAACTCTCCAAAGTAATTTCTTGGGTTTCTGTACCTGCATTCGGGCTAATTATATTACTAAGTTTTTATTTTTGGAATTTCTTAAAAACAGAAAGTGTAGTGCAACAAGCATTGCAAAGTGCTTATCAGACATGTAGCACTCTACCAGAAGGTCACAGGACAATATCCAACTATCAGAAATTAGGTCTATCTTGTTTAGAAATAGGCGAACACCAAGAAAAGGATAAAGACCTAATTTTAAGAAGGGGACTAGACGCATTACAAAGGGTGAACAATAGCGACCAGGTTAATCCCCAAACTATTTTTTATGAAGGTCTCATTCAGGAACTGCTTGCAGACTACGAAGAGACCGATCGCCTCTATAAAAAAACCGTTGAATTGTATCAGAATCGCAACCTAGGAGAGAAAGACGTCGAGATCTTAGTTGAAATAGGTAACTATTTCGTCGCACAGGGAAAATACCAACAGGCATTAGTAATTTACAAACAAGCTCTAGCTCGATTTCCCAAAAATACCCCTGCCTTATTAGGATTAGGAACGGCTTACTTTAAACTAGATAAAAATCTTGAAGAAGCTTTCATTGCCTACGAGCTGGCCCTAAAAAATCTTACATCTCGCGATGCTAAGGCGGGCGGGTATCAACAAAAATTAAAAGAAAACCTAGCAGAAACTTACTATAATACTGGGGCTTTGCTCGTCAAAAAAGGCGATTATTCAAAAGCGATCCAATTTTTTGACTTGGGAATAAGATACAGTGAAGTAAAAATGAAGTATTACCTGGAAAGAGGTAAGTTTTTGGCACTCATCTTAGACGAACAGTATGCAGAAGCAAAACATTTTTTAGATTACTTTGCAGATAGTGAAAAAGTAACGCAAGAAAAAGATCTTTTTCTCTTCGGACTTGGTCTTGCCAATTTTGGTCTGAAAAAATACGATAAAGCAGCTCAGAGTTTTAGCAAAGCCAACAATTATTCCCACGCTTCTGAATATCTTACAAAATCAAGAGAGTGTTCCAGATCGTCCAATTCTTGTAAAAATTGGAGCTTGAAGAGCGATCTAAGTATCACAAAAGAAATTCAAGAGATATTTTCACCTTTCATAATTCATTACTATCACACAGATCCCTTGCTGCAGATCGACCACCACAAATATCATCTCAAACATTCGAGAAACCCTGTTTTCGACCAACTCCTAGCAGATTAGGTCTATTGAGTCAATCCTGAAAGCGCGATCGTGCTTTCGGGATTGGGAAACAACAACTAGCTAGCTAGAGAAACATTGTTTTCTTCAATTGCTTGCAGATAGAGATCGTTTAGCTCTGATGCAACCTCATTCCAACTAAATTTATTTTCAACTCGTTTTCTACCATTTAACCCCAATTGCTGCGCTAATTGGCGATCGTCGAGAATGCGATCTAGTGCTACAGTAAAAGCCTCCTCATTTTGAGGCGATACTAGTAAACCCGTTTCTCCATCGACAATACTGAATTGCAAACCACCCACCTTGCTAGCTATTACTGGAGTTCTACTTGCCATTGCTTCAATTGCGACTAAACCGAAGGGTTCGTAGTGAGAAGGAACTACGCAAACATCTGCAGCAGCATAGTAAAAAGGTAATTCTCGATCGCTAATTCGTCCTGGGAATTGGGTTTTCGACCATAAGCCCAGTTCTTTGACTATCTCTTCGATACGCTTGCGTTCGATGCCGTCGCTTCTCCCAGGAGTTGAACCGCCGCCAATAATTAATTTCAAACGGCTGTCTCTACTCCATTTAGATTTGGCAACAGCGCGTACTAGGGTTTCTATTCCCTTGCGCTTGTCAAACCTTCCTAGATATAAAACTATGCGATCGTCTGGTTCCATTCCCAAACTAGCTCTAGCATCCGCACGATTAATCGAACCAAACAGATCGATATAGGTTCCGCAAGGGATAATGACAATATCGCCTTTCTTAGAAACCAGCGATCGCATGTGTTCTTTTTCTTGAGGAGAAGTAGCCACAATGTAGTTGGCTGTTTCCAAGCAAGCTTTTTCTACTGCTAAACGAGTTTTCGCGATCGTCGGTATTGTCGAGACAGATTTATACTTAACGGCACCCAAAGAATGATAAGTATGAACCATCGGTAGTGAAAGCTTCTTTTTTAACTCCAGTCCTATCCACCCAGAAATCCAATAATTGGCGTGTACTAGAGAATATTTCTTCCCCGATCGTTCTTGAAACTCTAGTAGGGCTTTGATAAAGTCATAACGATAGCTAAATATTTCTTGGCGAGGAATAAATTTTTCTGGTCCTGCACTCAAGCGAATGATGCGGCAATTCCGGTTGCGATCGACAATTTTTGGTAGTTTTGCATTACTCGCACGAGTAAACATATCTACTTGCCATCCTTGCTGAGCCAGTGCTTCGCCCACTTGCCGCACGTAAACATTCTGTCCGCCAGCTTCTTCACAACCAATTTCTATGGCTGGATCTCCGTGAACTGATATGAGTGCTATAGACTTTTTCTGTCTTTTATTCATAGTTATTGATTTTTCACTCCAATCTTCAATTCAACACGGACTATACCCAATTTGAGCTTTGAGCGGAGATTTTTGCCTCTGCCGTTTTTGAGACTCCTCAACCCTTATATTGTATAGGTGCTAACCCCGAGAGAAATATTTGCAATAGGGACAGTCTTCCCCAGCGATAGGTTTGGGGTCGAGAGTTTTTTCGTGAGGGGGGACAAATTGCTCAGGGTAAACGCATTTTAAAATATGCTATAAATGACAATTGGTTTAAATTCAGTTATACGCTTACTTTTATAGATTAATGGCTCTCGGTTTTGTCCCGATATCTTTAAATAAGAACAAAGAAGAAGATTTAAGCTCTAATGGTATTAGTTTTTTCAAATATTGCACGATACTATTTATATTAGTATTTATGTATTAGGCAAGCAATTAAAGCTAATACGTGCATAATACGTATGAGCTTTTTTCTTGTCAATTTATAGTTATCAATAACTCTGGGAGAATAAGTGCAATTATCTTTGCGCCAATATTGGTAATTTTCGATCTTTTTTTTATATTTTTTTATTAAACTAGTTGACAAGAGCCTTGACAATATAATGTTATCTATATTATATTAGGGGATGGTCGTCCTGGAGAGATGGCTGAGCGGTTGAAAGCGGCTCCCTGCTAAGGAGTTATGGGGATAATATCTTCATCGAGGGTTCGAATCCCTCTCTCTCCGTATTAAAAAAATATTCGATCGTAGAGTTATTATCGATCGGACTTAAAAAAACCAGATATTGATAATTTGTACTAAATTTAAAGATTTATAAATTTATAGCCGATCGCTTGTAATAATCTTGTCAAGCTGACAAAAATCCCTACAAATAACAAAAGAGAAATAACAACAAAAAGACAATGAATGGATTAAAAAAAAGCGATCGGTGCCTCAAACCTACTGTAATATTTGCCCTTTCTCTGATAGCTGGCATTCTCACTACTGCTTGCGAACAACAACAAGCTGGACTAAAACTAGGCAACTTATTGCCAACCACTGGGGATCTATCTTCGATCGGACAAAATATGTCTGGGGTGGTAGAACTAGCAGTAGAAAAAATTAACGAATGTGGTGGTGTCAACGAAAATCCAGTTACTGTCATCTCTCAAGACACCCAAACCGATCCTAGTGCTGGCTCTCAAGCAATGACTAAACTAGCAGAAGTCGATAAAGTGGCCGGAGTAGTAGGATCCTTTGCTAGTAGTGTTTCTAGTTCGGCTGTAACAATAGCCGTACGTAACAAAGTAATGATGATTTCCCCTGGTAGCACTAGTCCTGTTTTTACTCGGGATGCTAAGAAGGGAAAATTCAAAGGCTACTGGGCGCGTACAGCTCCCCCCGATACTTATCAAGCCAGAGCTTTAGCTGTACTCGCACACAAACAAGGGTTTAAGCAAGTTTCTACTGTCGTAATTAACAATGACTATGGAGTGGGCTTTGAAAAAGAATTTGTTGAAGCCTTCCAAAAACTAGGAGGAAAAGTAGTTAACAGTTCTAGTCCTGTTCGCTACGACCCCAAAGCTGCGACTCTCGACAGTGAAGCTAAAGCAGCTTTTAGGGGTCAACCCGATGCTGTGGCGGCTGTTGTTTACATTGAAACTGGTAGTGTTTTGCTCAAATCAGCTTTCGAGCAAGGTTTGAGCAAAGATGTAACTATTCTTCTCACCGACGGCGTGTATTCAGAAGATTTCGTCAAACAGGTGGGCAAAACTGGCGATGGAAAATCAATTATCGCTGGCGCACTGGGAACAGTGCCAGGAGCAGATGGGGAAGGTTTATCCGAACTGAGGGAGTATTGGAAAGAAAAGAGAGCTAAAGAGATAACCGCATTCGTACCCCATGCTTGGGATGCAGCAGTATTGATGATGTTAGCAGCAGAAGCTGCAAATGAAAACACTGGAGTTGGAATTAAAAGCAAAATTCGAGAAGTAGCTAATGCTCCAGGTCAAGAAGTGAGCGATGTTTGCGAAGCGATCGAATTGGTCAGAAAAGGAGAAGATATTAACTATCAGGGCGCTAGTGGCAACGTGGATATCGATGAGAATGGCGATGTGATTGGCTCTTATGATGTCTGGAAAGTAAATCCAGAGGGGACTCTAGAAGTAATCGATCGAGTTCAGCCAACTCAATAGTTTTTTAAAGATTGGTTGTAATTGCTTAGAAGAAATGTTCCCTCGATATTCATACAATTTATTGGGTAAGCAGGATAAATTATTTATTTGAGAAAAGTTGTCCTGTAGAGGGAATATTTTGTCTCATTGTTCCGTTAAAGGTATAGAGAGCTAGATATCGACGGAAGTCATATTGATGAAAGATAAAAGAATAATATCTTTGTTACCCTTTAAACAGAACGATGCCATACAGAAGATGGAAGAATTGTTAGCAGGTCGCTATCAGATTTTGAAAGATTTGGCAAGAGGTGGATTTGGTCAAACATTTCTTGCTAAAGATATTTATTTACCAGGTCAACCCTTGTGTGTGGTAAAAAAACTCAAGCCTCAATTTGCCGATCGAGATACCCTCATAATTGCCAAACGTTTATTCGCTCGCGAAGCTGAAACTCTATATAAACTAGGCAATCACCGCCAAATTCCTCGCCTATTGGCTAACTTCGAGCAAGATGAAGAATTTTATTTAGTTCAAGATTTTGTCGATGGCGATACTTTAGAAAAAGAACTAATTCCAGGAGAGCGATCGAGCGAAATTTATACGATCGAGCTTTTACGCGACATCTTGCAAGTGCTTTCCTACGTCCACCAAAACCGCGTCATCCACCGCGATATTAAACCAGCTAACATAATCAGACGTAAAGAAGACAATCGAATAGTGCTAATAGATTTTGGCGCAGTTAAAGAGGTTTCAACTCTGGCGATAGATGATAATGGAGAATCCATTATGACTGTAGCAATTGGCTCTCCAGGTTATATGCCTAGCGAACAACAAGCATTCAAACCCCGTTTTAGTAGCGATATCTATGCAGTTGGCTTGATTGGAATTCAAGCTGTGACAGGAATAGCCCCTAATAAGCTAGAACCAGATTTCGAGACGGGTGAAATTTTTGATGCCGATCTAAGCAGTTGTATTTCCATAAGCCGAAATTTAGCAGAAATTCTCGCTAAAATGGTTCGCTATGACTATCGCGAGCGTTATAAATCGGCAAAAGAGGCGCTGAAAGTTATAGAAACACTTTTTGACAAACAATCCCAAACCTATAACCCTCAAACCTCGATCGCTAGTTTTGAATCAGAAACTTCATCAGAAAATATTACTTCTGTTAGCCCAGAAGATTTAGAAGAGACTGCTGAAAATGAAATAGAAGAGAACTTCTCTCTCAACTCAGATATTATCGATCGCTGTCAGGAAGAATTGACTCTTCACGTCGGGCCAATGGCGAAATTTATATTCAACGATATCATCACAAAACATCCACAGATGGATTTTAACCAACTAGTTGACATACTTGCATCAGAAATACCTGAAATACCAAAACAAGCCCTAATAGCGATCGAAACATTGATTGATAAAGAATTGGCCGCTCGAAAAAAAACTTCTACTTCTACTGTGAAGTCAAAGAATATTGCACAAAAGACACCTAAATATAAAAAAACTCAGAAAAAATATCGAGGAATTTCTTATAATTAGGGACTCGATCGAAAGTAGAGAAATCGCGATTAGGGGTTAACGGCGAGAGTATGTCAACCTAGTTCCATATCAATTTATTACGAATTTATTGACAAAATATCAAAACGATCGTTATTATAATTATAATCTACTGAAAAAAATAATTTGAGAAAAAAACAACTGAACGTTCTAAAATCCCCGCAACACCAATATAGTATCTTCTTCGGAACATAAAAAAGCTATGGATAAAGAAAAACATCGGGTACTGACAATATTAATGATGCGCTTTGGACTAAGTGCTTATGTAGCAATCCCTCTGTTAAAAAATTGGCTTTCTAACCATCCAAATAAATCTTGCGAGGATCTAAGTAAATTCCTGCTTGAAGGAAAGGTAATTTTTAAAAATGGGATTTTGCACGACGTTACGCGAGGAGAAATAATAGCGTTAACAAACCAGATGCGGGGCGATCGAGGAGTAGAGATAAAAAATCGTTGGTACAGTCTTAAATTATATCCTCAATGCTTTGTAGGTAGTGATGCAGTAGATTGGTTTGTTAACACTCAAAAAGTAGGCAGAGAAGAAGCAATTCAACTAGGACAAATGTTAGTCGCTCGAAAGATAATTCATCACGTTCACGACGACCACAATTTTAAGGACGAGCATTTATTTTATCGTTTTTATCAAGACGAAACTCAAGGAAAGAAAGCAAATTCTACTCAAAATCAAGCTTGGAGAGATATTGCATTAGACCTTTAGAAAATACCAATATTTTTTTTTATTCTTGCTGTATGCTTTTTGGCACCCCCACAGAAGAAAGATTGGCGATCGCTCTTAAGTTTTGGCAGCGAATTAATTCAGTAAAATTTAAACCAGGACGACCTTCAAGTTTGGCGAGTGTTTCTATTGCTTCTAAAAGATGTTTAGCTGCTTCTGTTTCTGTATATCCCCGTCTCGTAGCGACTTTAATTCCTGCTTCATCAGCATTGATTTGGATTTGTAAGCTGCGGTTAGTGCGCCAAATTTGACTAGCAGCGATCGCTGTTAAACCTCCAGCTACGATCGTGCCTAAAGCGTCTCCTTGGAATAATTCAAAAGTTAGTCCCAAAAAACCTACCAGAGTCATGCCTTGATATACGTCTGGCTTAAACCATTTTATTTTCAGCGAGCCACTTACGGTAGATAATAATAATAAATCTCGCTGTGGTTTAGATAACTTTTGCCAGAGATCGAAGTTAATATAAATAGGTCGGCTACCTTGATGCCAAGGCATGGGAAATGGGAAATCAATTACCTGCGATTGCTGGGGTTTGCTAACAATTTTGTTAAACATCCTTCCAGAAGCAGGCATGATATCTAATAAGCGATTAATCTCAGAATTTAAATTCATGCTTGCCAATCTTTATCGACGTGCCGATCTTACAGAATTTTGTCGAGCGATCGCAGTTAAATTTTATTATTGATGGGGACTTTGGAAGTCAAATTCTTGCTGCCAACAGTTTTGTAGCAATTTAACTCTATACAAATGCCAAAATTTGCTAAATTCCCAAATTGATTCAGCTTCAGAATCAAATACGGGTTGATTGAGATATTGCCATAAAGCGCGCTTAAAATGTTGGCCTTTGCGATTCATTTTATAATTTCTCCAGAAAATGCTGTTTATTTACGTAATAACTTTGATGAGAGCTTTTCAATGATGTCTGAATCAATAGCTCTTTCATTTCAAGAATGGCAAATTTTCCAGCGATTTTCTTGGTTATAATTGCGGAATATTAATACGCGAATTTAAGCATTTAAGTGGGAGTACAGAAACTAGGAGCGAGATGAAAGGGAAAGATGTCAATTTTGCTTGCTTCGAGTTATATCAATGGTAATTTTGCCCCCAAAGTCGGGGATGGGGGGAGAAGGTTTAGATAATTTTACTCGGACTCGATCGACCCTCGCTAGTTGCAAAATTTCCTCAGCGATCGCCGCTGCTAATTTCTCTACTAAAGCAAATTTAGCCGTTTTAATGATATTTTTCACCGAAGCGATCGCCTCTCGGTAATCTAGGGTGTTTTGTATATTATCAGTATTGCCAGCAGATGCTAAATCGAGCCATATAGTTAAATCTACTTCAAACCACTGTCCCAATACTTGTTCTTCTGGTAAAAACCCAGTGTATCCGTAGCAGCGTATTCCACTGATGTGAATTGAGTCCATGTTTCTTTTTATAGGTCTTTATGCGTAAATGGTTTAGCATTTTGACCCGTATAAGTAGCCGCGACGTGACCGTTGCCTGTAATCTTGTATTTGTAGGTAACGAGTCCTTCTAATCCTACTGGTCCCCGTGGGGGCATTTTTTGGGTACTAATGCCTACTTCTGCTCCAAAGCCGTAGCGAAAACCGTCAGAAAAACGAGTAGAACAGTTGTGGAATACACTAGAAGCATCTACTCGATCGAGGAAGGTTGTCGCTGCAATAGGGTCTTCAGAGACGATCGCGTCGGTATGTTTGGATCCATAGGTATTGACGTGAGCGATCGCTTCGTCGAGGGAGTCTACTATTTTGATAGATAGAATTAAATCGCAATATTCCGTACCCCAGTCTGCTTCTGTTGCGGGGGAAATATCGATAAATTCCCTAGTTTTTTCGTCTCCGCGCAATTCTACTTGTTTTTCCTGTAAAACTGCTGCTAGTTTTGGTAAGAATTGAGAAGCTATTTCGCGATCGACCAGGAGAGTTTCTATAGAATTACAAGCGGCTGGATACTGGGTTTTAGAATCTACGGTAATATCTATTGCTTTGTCTATTTGGGCTGTTTTATCTATGTAGAGGTGACAAATACCATCTGCGTGTCCTAGGACTGGAATTAGGGTATTTTCTTGTACGTAGCGGATAAAAGAATTAGAGCCTCTAGGAATAATTAAGTCTACGTATTTGTCTAATTTTAGTAAGGCTTTGATTTCTTCTCTAGTGGTGAGTAATTGAACTGCTGCTGGGTCTACGTTAGTTTTTTCTAGTCCCTGATGAATTGCTTTTACTATAGCTTGACAGGAGCGAGTGGCTTCTTTACCCCCTTTGAGAATGACCCCATTACCCGATTTAATTGCTAGGCTGGTAATCTGTATTAGAGCATCGGGACGAGCTTCAAATATTACTCCCAATACTCCTAGGGGACAGGTTACTCGATCGAGAATTAATCCTTCATCCAATTCTCGATGGATTTGGACTGCACCTACTGGATCGGTTAATTGACCGACATCTTTTACCCCAGCAATGGCTGCTTTTAGTTTGACTTCCCCTAATTTTAATCGCGCGTATAGAGGTTTAGGGATGCCATCGGTTTCTGCTGCTTGGCAGTCAGCTTGATTAGCTGCTAAGATTTCTGGCGCTGCTGCTTCTAAGGCTGTGGCGATCGCTTCTATCGCTCGATCGCGTTCTTTTGTCGAGCTTACTGCCAATTTAGAGGCTGCTTGGCGGGTTTGTTGGGCTATTTGGGTTAGAGAGGAAGACGTTTCTTCTCGCGCGATCGTAACCATACTCTTAACTTTGTAGGGGTAAGGGAAAGTCTAGCAGAAATTTGACATTTTTTCGATTTTAGTCATTAGATTTTTTAAACAAGCCTAACTCTTTTAGAGGTAGTGGCAATATTACAGTTGACGCTGAATTGTCAGGGTATGGTTTTGGGTCACGCGATCGTGGTGAGATACACATTTTTGTAGTTGAAATTATTAACTATTACCTAACCTTTTGCACTACCCAAGCGCGATCGCTTTATCATCATGGCGAGGACTAACAGATAAAAACCCAAAACCAGCCACCATGAATAACTATATCTCTAGCCAAGTACGCGTAGAAGACGATCGCACTGGCATGACTAGAGAAACCCTCAAACGAGCATTTGCGGATAATTTATTTTATCTTCAAGGTAAGTATGAGAATAACGCAACTGTCTACGACTATTACATGGCTCTTGCCTACACGGTAAGAGATAGACTGCTACAACGCTTTATTAAATCGGTCAGAACTTACTTTGAAGAAGATGTAAAAGTGGTTTGCTATCTAAGTGCCGAATTTCTTATGGGTCGGCACTTAGGGAATAACTTAGTCAACCTGGGAATTGACGAGGAAATACGTCAGGTTGTCGAAGAATCCGGATTAGATTTAGATGAATTGCTAGAGCAAGAACCAGATCCAGGTTTAGGCAATGGCGGTTTGGGACGCTTAGCCGCCTGTTTTCTAGACTCCTTAGCCAGCTTAGAAATTCCAGCAATTGGCTACGGCATTCGGTATGAATTCGGGATCTTCCACCAAATTATTCAAGGTGGTTGGCAAGTAGAAGTACCGGATAACTGGTTGCGCTTTGGCAACCCCTGGGAACTACCCCGTCCCGATCAAAGCGTTGAAGTTAAGTTAGGAGGACACACCGAAGCTTACCACGACGAAACAGGAAACTACCGAGTTTGCTGGATACCAGAGCGAAAAATAATGGCCATTCCCTACGATACACTCGTACCAGGGTATAAAACTAACACGGTCAATCCTCTCCGTCTGTGGAAAGCAGAAGCTAGCGAGTCGTTCAACTTCGATGATTTCAACGCGGGGAACTACGATCGTGCTGTAGCGGAAAAAATGAACGCTGAAACTATCTCGAAAGTACTCTACCCCAACGACAATACCCCTGCAGGAAGAGAACTACGGCTAGCACAACAATACTTTTTCGTTTCAGCTTCCCTACAAGACCTAATTAAAATTCACCTGAGTACCCGCGAAAGTTTAGACGATCTGCACGAAAGAGTTGCTATTCAACTAAACGATACTCACCCTGCAGTATCTATTGCCGAAATGATGCGGCTCTTAATTGACGAGTACGGAATAGATTGGTCTAAAGCCTGGGATATTACTCAAAAAACTTTTGCTTATACCAATCATACCCTAATGCCAGAAGCCCTCGAACGCTGGCCAGTTAGTATGTTCGGTCAACTCTTACCCAGACATCTAGAAATTATTTATGAAATTAATCACCGCTTTTTAGAAGATCTTCGTATTTGGTTCCCCAATGACGAGGAGTTAATTTCTAGACTTTCAATTATTGAAGAAGGCGACGACAAACAAGTGCGCATGGCTCATTTAGCCTGCGTTGGCAGTCATGCTATTAATGGAGTAGCAGCTCTGCACACAGAACTACTCAAAAAAGATACCCTGCGAGATTTTGCTTTTCTGTGGCCAGAGAAATTCTTCAACAAAACTAACGGAGTTACTCCCCGTCGCTGGATCTTGTTGAGTAATCCCAAACTATCCGCTTTGATAACAGAAAAAATTGGCGATGATTGGCTTAAAGACTTGTCCCAGTTGAAAAAATTAGAACCTTTTGCTGAAGACAAACAATTTCGCGATCGCTGGAAACAAATTAAACAGGAAAACAAAACCAGACTGGCAGCCTATATTAAAAAGGCAAAAGGCATTGATGTAGATGTAAATTCAATTTTTGACATTCAAGTCAAGCGGATACACGAGTACAAGCGCCAGTTACTTGCTGTGCTGCAGGTGATTACTGTTTACAACCGCATCAAAATCAATCCCAACATAGAGATAGTTCCTCGAACCTTCATTTTTGCTGGAAAAGCTGCTCCTGGATACTTTATGGCTAAGTTGATTATTAAACTGATCAACTCGGTAGCAGAAGTGGTCAATAGAGATCCAGACGTGCGGGGTCGTTTAAAAGTAGTCTTCTTACCTAACTTCAGCGTATCTCTGGGTCAGAAGATTTATCCTGCGGCTGACCTTTCCGAACAAATTTCTACTGCGGGTAAAGAAGCTTCTGGTACTGGCAATATGAAGTTTGCCATGAATGGCTCTCTCACCATCGGCACTCTCGATGGGGCTAATATAGAAATTCGGGAAGAAGTTGGAGCGGAAAACTTTTTCCTATTCGGTCTGACCGCAGAAGAAGTATACTCTCTCAAAGCCAAAGGCTACACTCCTATGGAGTACTACAACAGCAATATAGAGCTAAAAACAACTATCGATCGCATTGCTAGCGGTTATTTTAGCCATCACGATCCTCAACTGTTTCAGCCTATTGTGGAATCTCTATTGCATCAAGATCGGTACGTGCTTCTAGCCGATTATCAAGCTTATATGGATTGCCAAGAGCAGGTAAGCAAGGCTTATAAAGACCAGGACAAGTGGTTTAAAATGTCAATTCTCAATGCTGCTCGCACCGGTAAATTCTCCTCAGATCGCACAATTAAAGAGTATTGTGAGGAAATTTGGAAAGTTAAGCCAGTGAGCATAGAATTAGAAGCATACAATCAAGAAGAAGCTGGCTTGAATGCAAAAATGCAGCCAGTCACTTCCTAAATAGATTCAAAACAGAATGGGGGCGGATTTATATCCAAAAAAATAGTAATATAGTTGTTCTGTAAATTCGTCCTCTTTCATTTTCCAGAAAGAAAATATAACAAATAAACCAGATAAACAATGAAAAATCTCAATTTAGTTCAAACAAATTTTCTCTTAAATACTATTGCAAGTGATAATTCAGCAACTAATTCACTGCTGGCAAAAGCAGAACTGAAAGAAAAAAGTTATGCCAAAATATTAGAAATAGCCAGAAAAGAAGAATCGGAAGCAGAAGGCCACCACAAAGAAAGAGAATCGGAAGCAGAAGGCCACCACAAAGAAGGAGAATCGGAAGCAGAAGGCCACCACAAAGAAGGAGAATCGGAAGCAGAAGGCCACCACAAAGAAAGAGAATCTGAAGCAGAAGGTAAAAAAGAAGGAGAATCTGAAGGAGAAGGCCACAAAGAAGGAGAAGGCCACAAAGAAGGAGAAGGCCACAAAGAAGGAGAAGGCCACAAAGAAGGAGAAGGCCACAAAGAAGGAGAATCTGAAGAATCTGAAATAGAAGAAATTTCTTTTACTCCCATGATCGATCGAAGTTCGGAACTGATAGATTATGCCGGCATTGTTGTTCTATTTATTGCAATATTTGGGGTGGTTATAATTTGGATTCAACGAACCTCTAAATCCTAATAGCAAATAGAACTTTCCCAAATCAAAATCAAAATTGTTTTTTTAAGAAAAAGTATAAAAATACATTTTTTTTTTAAGCATTAATGGAGATTATTAACGCTAAGATGGGAATAATCTCCCCGATTTTGAATTGGACTCATTAAATTAAAATAAAGTAGCGATCGAGTTTGTTATTAAAAAAAATGGTCAAAACTCCGACGTCACCAACCCAAAAGTTTTCTAAATTAGAAACAATCAAAGAAAACAGCAAATATTTACGCGAACCCCTTCTAAGTCAATTAGCTGAAGATACTACTCACCTCGATGGAGAAGGCATTCAAATACTGAAATTTCACGGTTCTTATCAACAAGATAACCGAGATAATAGGGTAAAGGGACAGGAGAAAGACTATCAGTTCATGTTGCGTACCCGCAATCCAGGAGGGTTTGTTCCCCCAGAGTTATACTTAACTTTGGACGGGCTCTCAAGCGAGTATGGCAATAACACGCTCAGAGTAACTACTCGTCAAGGCTTTCAGGTTCACGGAATTCTGAAAAAAAATCTCAAAACCGCCATATCTTCTATTATTCGGAATATGGGATCGACCTTGGGAGCCTGCGGCGACCTCAATCGCAATGTAATGGCTCCACCAGCTCCTTTTAAAAACCGAATAGAATACACTTATGCCTGGGAATACGCCGATAAAATAGCAGACCTGCTCAAACCACAAACAGGTGCGTACTACGAAATTTGGCTAGATGGGGAGAAATTTGTCAGCGGAGAAGAAGACCCAGAGGTAAAAGCAGCCAGGATTACCAATAAAAACCAGACGATTTTCCCAGATAAAGAAGAGCCAATTTATGGGGAACGCTATATGCCCCGTAAATTTAAATGCTCTGTTACAGTACCAGGAGATAACTCTATTGACGTATATACTCACGACCTGAGTCTGGTGGTAATAACAGACGATCGAGGGGATCTCCTGGGATTTAATGTTTTAGCTGGGGGGGGGTTAGGTCGAACTCACAGAAAAGAAGAAACTTTTGCGCGGGTTTCCGACCCGATCGGCTACGTAGAAAAAGACGACGTTTACGACCTGGTAAAAGCAATTGTCGCCACTCAAAGAGATTATGGAGATCGGGTCGATCGCCGTCATGCCAGAATGAAATACCTCATTAACGACTGGGGAGTAGATAAGTTTCGCGCCACAGTAGAAGGCTATTTTGGCAAACAAATAGAGCCTTTCAAAGACTTGCCAGAATGGAAGTATCAAGATTACCTCGGTTGGCACGAACAAGGCGATGGCAAGTTATTTTTTGGTATTTCTGTAGAAAACGGTCGGGTTAAAGATGAAGGCAGCTTTCGTCTAAAAACCTGCTTGAAAACAATAATCGAGCGCTTTAGATTGCCAATACGCTTAACTGCCAACCACAACATAATTCTCTACGAAATCGAGCCTCTAGAGCAAGAAGCAATAGAAGAAATACTATTAGAACACGGTATAGTAACAAATCCAGAACAAATAGATCCTCTGGTGCGCTATTCAATGGCTTGTCCCGCTCTGCCTACTTGCGGTTTGGCAATTACCGAGTCAGAAAGGGCAATACCGGCAATTATAGAGCGGATTCGGGCCCTATTGAATAAACTGGGTATGGAAAAAGAGCAGTTTGTAATCCGCATGACAGGCTGTCCCAATGGTTGCGCTAGACCCTATATGGCAGAATTAGGATTTGTTGGGAGTGCCCCTAAAACCTATCAAATATGGTTAGGAGGTACCCCAGATCAAACCAAACTCGCTCAACCTTACGAAGAGAAGCTTCAAATTGACGACTTGGAAACATTTTTAGAGCCGATTTTTGTGTATTTTAAACACAGCAAAACCAAAGAAGAAAGCTTTGGCGAGTTTTGCTCTAGAGTTGGTTTCGAGGCAATTAGAGAATTTACAAGCAACTACAAGCCAGAGAAGTATCAAAATTCAACCAAGTCTAAGTCTATTAGAGTTCGTAAAAATCAGCATCGAGTAGGAGTACCTGACGAGTTATTTGCTCGCCTCAAACAAATGTCAAACGAACAAGGAAGACCAATGAATCAGATATTAGCAGAAGCCCTTGAAGCCTATTTCGATCGAGAAATTAAATAATTACCCCTCCAAGAAAAATCTAATTGCAGAGACTTTTAATGAAAAGTCTCTACAAAAGCGATCGATATACAATTAAATAAATGAATGAATCCTAAACCCCGCAAACGTTTTGCTCAACATTGGCTCAAGAGCGAAGAGGCATTAGATTCGATCGCAGAAGCAGCAAACTTGCAAAAAAGCGATCGCGTTCTAGAAATTGGCCCTGGTACTGGGGTACTAACTAGCCGCCTTTTGCCACAAGTAAGAGCTGTAGTTGCAGTAGAAATCGATCGAGACTTGTGTAAGAAGTTAGTTAAAAGCCTGGGGAAACAAGAGAATTTTTTACTGCTACAAGGAGATATACTTTCTCTGGATCTAGATTCTTTATTGGTGCCTTTCCCTCGCTTTCAAGCTCCCAATAAAGTTGTTGCCAATATTCCTTATAACATTACTGGCCCTATTTTAGAAAAGCTTCTCGGAACAATTAGAGAACCCTCTCAAACAGAATACGATCTAATTGTACTGCTGATGCAAAAAGAAGTCGCAGATCGCCTGGTAGCAGAACCAGGAACAAAAGCTTTTGGCGCGCTGTCAGTGAGGGTTCAGTATCTAGCCACTTGCGAGTATATCTGTTGCGTACCTTCTAAGGCTTTCTATCCAGCGCCGAAAGTAGATTCAGCGGTGGTCAGATTAATTCCCAGGTCAGTACTTCCTGCAGTAATTAACCCCAACAATTTAGACATCTTGGTCAAACTCGGTTTTGCCAATCGCCGCAAAATGTTAAAAAATAATTTAAAAAGTATAGTTGAGAGCGATCGGCTCGTTCAATTACTGGAAAAATTAAATATTAATCCCCAAAGTCGTGCTGAAAATTTAAGCTTGCAAGACTGGATTACTTTAAGTAACAACTTACAGGGAGAATAAGAGAGAGGGAGAGGGGGAGAGGGGGAGCAAGGGAGCAGGGGAGATAATTAACAGCCAACAGCAAATAGCAAACAGCAAATAGCAAACAGCCAACAGCCAACAGCAAATATATGCATTCTTATTCTCTAATAGCCCCAGCTAAAATCAATCTGTATCTGGAGATCGTTGGCGATCGACCTGACGGATATCACGAATTAGTGATGATTTTGCAAAGTATAGACTTGGTCGATCGCGTTGACCTAGTTCCTATAGATACACAAGAGATACGGATTTATTGTCAGCACCCTCAAGTACCTCTAGATGGGAGTAACTTAGCTTACCGTGCTGCACAATTGATGAGCCAAACATATCCCGATACTTTCGCCAATTACGGTGGTGTGGCAATTACCATACATAAAAATATCCCAGTAGCAGCAGGATTGGCTGGAGGATCTACCGATGCAGCAGCGGTGTTAGTGGGAATAAATCAGATGTGGAAATTAGGGTTGACCCAACCAGAGTTACAAGTCCTAGCTGCTAAAATTGGTTCGGACATTCCTTTTTGTGTTTCTGGGGGGACGGCGATCGCCACTGGACGAGGTGAAAAATTAGACGCGATCGCCGCTCTCAGTAAATTGTGGGTAGTTTTGGCAAAGTACCAAAATTTAGCTGTTTCCACAGCTTGGGCTTATCAAACTTATCGCCAACAATTTGCCAGTTCTTATATTTCCGATCCTGAGTCTGTAGATTCTCGTGCTTCCAAAGTACATTCTGGCCCCTTAGTAGATGCGATTGCACACAAAAACGGAGAATCGATCGGGAAACTATTGCACAATGATTTAGAAAAAGTTGTTTTACCAGAATTTCCACAAGTCGATCGCTTGTGCGAAGCGATGCGCAGCGCAGGAGGATTAGGAACTATGATGTCTGGTTCTGGGCCTACTGTTTTTACACTATGCGAGACTGAAAGTCAAGCACAAGCAATTAAGCAAAAGTTAAAAGAGAAAATTTCTGACCCAGATTTAGAGTTTTGGGTAGCCCAGTTATCTGGTAATGGAATTCAGGTGGGATCGACTCGATCGTAACTTAGGAAGTCAAAATTTATGAGTAATTCTAATTCCAAAGACAAATCTAGTACTGCGGCAGAGAAAAAGGTAACTCCTGGGCGTTGTATAGTGGGAGCAAGTATTTCTGGAACACTCGCGATCGCTTTCTATTTCCTGACTGTTGCAATTTATCAAACATTTGCTAGTAAACCTATTCAATCTTCTAATCCTTTTGTGATTAATATTTCTTCTGCGGTTCGGACTTTAGTAGAAGGAGCCATGGCCCTAGCAACTGGTATTTGTGCTGTTACCACAGTAGGTTTAGTTGCTTTAGCAATTCAGCTTACTATTCAAAGCTTCACAAAAAAATCTTCCTCTTCTGGGGAGAACTAAAAAGCCAGTACGTCGGACTTCTTTAAAGAGATAGTATATGAAACGCATATACTATCTCTTTATTTTTATCTAATGAAAAAATTCTTTGCAATTCTTATTTTTTCTGCCCCTTTTCCCCCATTCATTCCCCACTATTTCCACAAAGTTTTTTCTTGTTTTCCACAATTTACCCAGAGTTTTCCACAGACAATGTTCAGATCTTCAAGCCTTTACCGTCAAGTCGTGGATTTTTTTCTTTCTTTCTCCTGGGCTAATTTTCACCTTTCATTTGTAAACTTACGTAAAAAAAAACAAGCTTAAACTATGATTATTTCGTAGAGACACTTTTCTAATTGGTGGTTTTGTAATGTTTCGTCGCATTGACAAACCTACCCCCTTTTAGACGACAATAGTGCGACTGACAGATAAATAATTTTCGATTAGGCTGGCTTAACTAAGTTATGAGAGCAAATGCCAGATAGGGATTTTACTGTCTTTATTAAACCACTTTCTATTGCCCTAAAACATCTTTAATCCTGATTTATTAATCCCTAGAATCTGAAAACAGAAAAATTGAGGTAATTATGAATACACGAGTCAGCATTTTGGCAGAAATCCCCGAAGAATTACACGAATCTTTAAAAAAATATCTAGAAACTCATCCTACTTGGGATCAAGATCGGGTATTTGCTGCAGCTTTATCTTTGTTTTTATTACAAAATGCAGATAATCGAACTACTCAAACAGCTCAAAATTATCGTACCTGTGCCCGTGTATATTTAGAAACTTTGTTCAAACATTAATTCTTTGCTTAAGTGATGTACCCACACTGCCCTAGCGGGACAGTTGATCGTCCCAATACTCTCTGATATCAGTATTGGTAAAAACAAATTCATCTCGATAACTTAGTAATTGAGATGAATATGCTGGATCTACTTCTTTAACTATCGCACCAGCTTCTTGCTCCGTCCTTACGCCGAGGAAACCTCGGCGCGGGCGGTGCGCTTTTTCGGCTTTGTACTTTAGTATGGAAAAGAATTGACCGAAAGCAGCATCAGCCCAAGATTTGTTTAATCCTGTTTTAGCTGATTGTCCGTTGGGAACATATTTGCCCTTGTCTAGCCAAATCAATATCAGATGCGGCATGGTATCGTTTTCGGGAATGGTTGGAGTATTTTAGCGCTGTTTATGGAGTGCCAGTTATAGCAGTTAGCTCCAATTATACCAGTCAAAATTGTTCGAGCTGTGGGAATAAAGTAGTTAAAACTCTTAGCACTAGAACCCACAAGTGTCCGCATTGTAATTATGTTGCAGATCGGGACGAAAACGCAGCCATAAACATCTTGAGATCTGCTCTGAAAGAATTATCAACTACGGTGGGGCGCACCGAATGTGAAGTCTCCCGAGAGATTCCCCTCTGCTTGAATGTGGAAACATAGGTAAGTAAGGGAACTCGAAGAAAGAGAAAGTCTAATCAGTGATGGTTAGAATCCCCGTACCTTCAGGTCGGGGAGAACGTCAAGAAAGGACTTTAGTGATGGTACCTTGAAACCAAGAGAAGTCGCCAAGTAATCATCTTCGTGTAATACTGCATCCATCCCCAGGGAATTTGACCAAGTAGGTTTAATATCTGCTTTGAACTCAGGTACGGTTTCATCAGTCAATCGAAGGTTAACATACCACCCGTCAGCTTTTTTAATTATTTGTGCTTGTTTGATAATTGCACCATCAGGTAAATGACGATGAGAACGAATCTTGAGAACTCCAATTTTAGCAACATCAAGATATAGATACTTTCCACCCACTGAACATCGAACAAGAGAAACTGCTTGTCCCTCTAAAACCATTGAGCGATATCGAGCCGTATTCTTAAAGCGTGGTTTACCACTTCTATTGCCATTTTTATCTCCTTTTAGAAAGCGGCTCATTGCCTCATCGACTCTTTTTGATACCTCCTGCAAGGTTTGAGAAGGAATTCGAGTAAAGTCTAGCTGTTCATAGCTCCAACCCACCTTGACTAGATCTTTCTTTAACGGTGGAAGTTGTTTTTTCTGAGTGTAATAGTTGGGTCGCTCTTTTAATTGCGGTAGATGACAGATAAGAGGACAACTGTCAGTGTAAGTACGATTTTGTTCCCACCAATCAAATCTCTCTCCCAATTGAAAGTTATACCAATATCGACAAACTCAAAGCCAATAATTGAGTTCTAGCTTCTGAGTCCTAGTTGGTAGTAGTCGATATTGATACGTGTACTTCACAATCAGAGTTAATTTATAAACTACACTGATTATAGCATAGATAAGCAAAATGTACTGTGAAAAAAGATTTTATTTCTCGTGGTCGTTCCGTCTCTGACTTGAAAGCTCATTTAGTTTTAACCACAAAATACAGGCGAAAAGTCTTTAATGCAGCTGAGAATTGGTATTAAATCAAAAAGGCGGATGTATCTCCGCCTTCTAAAAAATTATTAATTTGGATCGGGTAGTGGTGTTTTGTCTGTAGTTTCTGGTAGTTTGGGTTCTTCGATATAGTTAGTAGGAATTTCGCCAGTTAAAGAATCTAAAAAAGCAACGATCGCGCTGGTTTCTTCTTGAGAAAGATCTTTTCCTAGTTGATATTTACCCATCCACTCTACTGCTCGAGCGAGATTTTTTGCCTGACCGTCGTGGAAATAGGGCGCGGTCATGGCAACATTTCTTAAGGAAGGGACTTTAAAGATCATGCGATCGCTATCTTGGTGAGTTACTTCGTAGCGACCTCGATCTTTTTGAGTGGGCCAATCTTCAACTAACCCGACTTTTTGATACATTCCACCTCCAACATAAGTCCCATTGTGGCAAGCAATGCAACCTGTTTCTGTAAATACTTTCAAACCTTGCTTTTGTTGGGATGTTAGTGCTGATGTATCGCCAGCGAGGTATTTATCGAAAGGTGCGGGGGTAACTAATTCTCTTTCAAAAGCACCGATCGCTTTCCCAATATTTTCGTATTTTAGTGGATTTGATTCGTCTGGAAAAGCCTCTTGAAAAGCTGCTACGTATTCAGGCATAGATTTTAGAACCTCTAAGACCTTTTCTTCGGAAGGCATTGCCATTTCCCCAGGATTGAGAATTGGTCCTAATGCTTGTTGTTCTACATCTTCAGCCCTTCCGTCCCAAAATTGAGCAATATGAGCAGCCGCATTATAGACGCTGGGGGAGTTTCTCGTGCCAAGCTGACCTTTGTGACCAGGAGAAGTAGGGAGGTTATCGACCCCGTAATTATCCAACTGGTGACAGCTATTGCAGGAAATATCTGCATTTTTACTCAGTCTCTTTTCGTAGTATAGTTCTCGTCCGAGATCGATTTTGGCTCGATCTGGTTTTTCTCCAGAAAACATATTTTCTGGTAGCGGAGAACCAAAGATACTTAAATTAATATCCTCTTGGGCTATAACTGCCTTTGAGAAGCTGAAAAAAGATAGGGTAAGGATTAATATCGATACTACAAGAATGCTCGCAACTCTTTTGCTGAGTTTTAATTTCTCAGTCATTAGAAATCTCTGTGACTAATACTTTACCAAAAATTTGGGTTTAAAGCCCTGCCCTAGAATAGCGGATTTGCAAGCCCTTTAATATTTTAGTTTTCGATCTTCCTTACTCGATCGCTCGCCCAGAATGAGTTTATTACCCTTTAATCGATGCCACCAATAAAATTATCTTGGGAATTAGACAAATGAGGAGAAATTTGCCAAACTGCACTTTGGGGAATGCCAAGAGAAATTCCGGCTTCGATCAATTCTCGTTGCACTCTGGGGCGAAATTCCCTTGCCAGAGCCCACTGCTGGCTCGGTGCTGTTTTAATCAACATACGAAGTAAAATTCCCTCGTGAGACACCTCGTCAACACCTAAAATAGTCGGCGGTTCTAAAATTTTGTCTTGCCATTCTGGTTCTTTTTGCATTTGTTGTGCTACTTGCTGGAGTATTTCTTTGGCTTTATTGACGTCAGCATTGTAGGCAATTTTGATGCTAAAGTTTACTCTCGACCAGTCCTTAGTCATATTAATGACCGTGCCAATTAAGCTATTGGGGATGATAATTAATTGACCGTCAAGATTGCGCAAACCAGTAGTGAACAGATTCATATTTTCCACACAACCGGCCAAACCATTAACTTCAATTACATCCCCAAGGGCATAGCGATCGCCTGCCAAAATTAAGATCCCATTGAGCATATTTTCAAGCAGGTTGCGGGACAGAAATGCTAAGACTACTGCGACAACACCAGCTCCAGCAAGCTCCCTGGGGTTAATTCCTAATAACAACACGGTTACATAGATAGCAATGGAGACAAAAATAAAAGTGGTCACTTTTTTTAAGACAGGAGAATAAGTAGTGACTCTCAAAGCATAGCGATTAGAAGCTGGATTGTTTAATTGAGCTTCTGATGCCCACTGATTCAATGAGTAGTCGATGAGGACAGCGAAAATTTTGTCAGCTATGCTAACTAGCATCCAGGTTAGGGGCAGGAAAATAGCTTGGAAGAAAAACAAACGGAAATACAAGCGAGTTGCAGGAAATAGCAGCAACATTGAGGTCATGCCCATTAAGAAAATAAAGATTTGTCCCCAAAACAGCAGCCGGATTAACAAGTGATTGAGATTTTCTATCTGCTTGAGTGGAACCTGCAGCAGCAAAGAAGTCTGGGGATGAATTCGCCCAAAAGTTTGCATTTGAGTCGATAAAATCTTTCGGATCCTTATGGCTTTTTGCCAAAAATTAAAGATACTAATTCTGTGTAATTGAGTGGAAGTAGAAGGTGTGAGAGTTTCTGGTTGAGAAACTAGATTATCTGGAGTTTGACTGCGGGCAGAAAAAGACTCGGCTGTCGAGCTAACAGAGCGATCGGAGGTATTATCTTCTTCAGACTTTGTGGCAGAAGGTTCAGCAGGGGGAGTGAGTATTTTTAATTTTTCGAGTTCAGCTAACTGTTCGGCTGATGCTGATTCGGGATTTACAGCCAGAGATTTAGTCAATCGACTTAATCCTCTGTGGATTTTTCGTTCCAATTGTTTGAGGATTTGAGATATGAAGCCCAGAGCTAAGAGCGCGATTAGCGCCATTGCCCCTATTGCTGCTGCTGCTGACGCGCGCAACCAAGGATAATTAGTATCCAGCTCGTATCCCCATAATTTTTCGCTCAGGTGACGTTGAATCAAATTTCGCCAGGATTGGGCCAATTCGTTGAGGGCTTTACCGTTAGCGCGGGCATCAACTCGATTCACGGTGATAATTGCCTGTTGGGACAGTTCCAACTCTGGTTGTGCTGGAACATAAACTACCGTCTGCTTGTTTTCGATTCCTACTTTTAGTTTCGGTGTAACAGGATGTAAAGGTTTGTTGCCTATTTGGAACAAATCTTTCCAGTCAACTTCAGGCTTAGCCTTTAGAATTTTGGGCGAGTTGGTAGTGGCCTGAACAATTTGCGATAAAGTTCTTTGAACTACTCTTGCTCGCTCTTCTATATTTAGAGCTACTTCTGTTGAGGGCAGTTTTGGATCGGGCTGATTTGCCACAGTCAGCTTTTCAAAGGGCTTTGACCAGCTTTTTCCTGTATTCAGGTAGACTCGGCTGCACCAGTACTTGCCACAGGGTTTGGCTTTGTAAAGATCCCACCAAGGAGTAGTATAAGTTTGACTAGTCGATGATGGGGGAAACCAAATTTGTGCCGCAGTAGGAGTGACTAAAGTTGTAGTTAGGATCGTGCTAATAAAGCCAATGAGGAAAAACCTGATTCCTCTTCTCCACTTGCTCCTATATTTTAAGAATATACCGCGTTTTTTAATATAACTATTACCCATTTAACTCAATCGACACTCCCAGCTATGGGCTTTTATTGTCTGTTAGAAGGAACTGGGAACGATTATTCGCGATCGCAAATCCCAAAATCAGTTTATTCAACTTTTAGTCATAATACGCGCCATGAAGCAGATACCGAAGGGATCGCAAAGATATCTTAAGCCAACCTTATCGTGACATACTCCTACGGTGATGCTGAAGCATACACCGTAGGCTTCTCACCAACTCCAGCTATCGCTTCGGATACTCGCTAAAAAATTGATGGAAAAGGAGTAACGAGTAACTAGTAGGATTTATCTTCAACTACCCCATCCTCGAATAACGAGCCGTTGCTCATTATTCGAGGATGGGGATTGTATCTAAACTCCACCGCAACTCCGAGTATCTCGATAGACCCTCGGCTTTGGCTTCAACGCTCGATACATCAGGGACGGCTGAAAAACGACCCGTACTCTCAAAGTCCTGCCTTAAGAGCAACGTTCTCAGTGCAATATTTCTGGCTCCCAATAAGTCAGCATGAATTGTAAAATTACAGGCTTCACAACGAAAGTCTAGACCTTTATTCGGTCGGTTTTTACGGTCTGTATGCCCGCATTTTACACACTGCTGCGAAGCTTGCATGGGGACAACCGCCTCGAGCGGTTGTCCTAAAGGGCGATCCCGCAGGGATCCGCGTAGCGGCGCGGCAGATTAGTCACACAAAAGAAAGATAAGCGTAGCTGATAGGTTTTTCAACAGCAAA
>JASJDA010000410.1 GCA_030065755.1 Prochloraceae cyanobacterium
GCGAAATTTTGTCCTCGGAGAATTCGCTACACAATTTCGAGCCAAAGATAGGATCTTTCAGGTCAAATACGAGAACGCGATCTATAAAGTTCTAGCAGGCATCGGCGTAGTGCTACAGAAAAACGGTGTAGAAACTAAAAAGGCGCTCCCTTCATGGATAAGTGTTCTGCTGCCTTGGGATGAGTACACAGATCGGACTCGATTCAGCAACAAATTATTAGATTTGTTAGGGTCTTATAAATTCAGAAATCAAACCATTAAAGTAAGAGCCAATAAAGATTCGATTTGTGTTAGACCAGAAGGAGGAGGTATCTTTACATCTGTTATGTACCATAAACCTGATTTATTTAAGGGTAAAAGAATAGGTATCGGGATGTTCGGACATCGGAACATCACAGGGTTTTTAGTAGAAGATGGTCAGATACATAAAGGTCAAAGTCCCCAAATAGGTCTAGTTAAAATGTTAGATGATGTAGTAGAAATGACATCGGGACTAGATAGGCACGATGTTCTCAATGGAATAAATGGGGCCATTAAAAAGGGAAAAAGCTCAAGGGGGACAAAAGATGTAATCTCAACTAAAAGAAGAGATCAATGGAATGATACTCGTAAGATTGAATATTATTTAGCTAAAACAGGGACACCAAACTGGTCAGAATGCTCCTCAATAAAATCTCTGGCCTCGGCGAGTTCTCCAGATTTAAGAGAGCTAGAAGTTAAGGATATTAGTCGAGCAATTGATATTGCACTCAGAGAATATAGAAATCAAATAAAAAATTGGCTAAATGAAACCTTCTCAAATAATCTCGATTATTTTATCTTTTCAGGAGGAGCAGTAAATTTATTACTTCCGGTATTGGAAGATTATTGTGAGAGTTATCGCCGAGTTCATACAACAGAAAATGAATACGGTTATTCGTATTTAAATGAATTAACAGCTAAATATGGTGAGTATGAAGGGACAACATGGTCATGGGAGAAGAGTTGCACTTTGATGAGCGATCGTCAATTAGCTCTAACGGTCGAGAAGGTTTTAAATATAACTGCTCGAGAAAAAGAGGAATTATCCTTAGACACTAGATTCGTCGATAATTATGGGATGTTTGAGTATCTTCTAGAAGAACAGAGACAACACGAATTAAGGCAAAAAGAAGCAGCTAAAGCCAAAGCCAAAGCCAATGGGAAAGTCCTACCGACAACAGAAGCTGACAATGGGGTAAGTGTGGGCACAGTATCAGCCCCAGTTACAAGAGCGTAAATGGGGGTGGATAATATGAATGATGCAGTACGTGAGAGTTACACTTTTACCCTAAGAGCCAATCAATACGATACTAATAGGATAGAGTTAATCAGGTATCTTAAGAAGTTAGAGCGAAGAGATGCCCACAGAATGATTGAATCGGCTTTGATGGCCGAACTATTAACATTAGCCAAGCAGGAGACTGGAAAATATAGCCCAGAGCAGTTAAAAGTGTCTTGTTTAGAATCTTGTAAGAACCTCTGCGATCATCTCAGTTATTTACGTCAACTTTTTAATATAGTTGAGTCACACTCGTCTAACACTACCCATTTAGATCCTCAACCTCAACAGTTAGAGGTTAAAAAAGATCTCCCTACTCAGATATCAGATGAGGAATTACTTGATTGTGAGGATATTATTGATAAACCATTAGAAGGTAGTGCATCTGTTGTCCGCTCCGCCTTTAACTTTTGATAGGTCAAATTTTAGCCCATCACTGTTTTCACTCAGTCAGCAACTGTCTAACCGCAGCTTTGAAGTTTCTGAGGGCATTACTTGTTCCGAGCGCCTTGCTTTGCTGAATACAATGGGCAATCATTTCAGGCAAATTAGGTAAGTTTGGGAAAGTGGGGCTGGTTAAGGACTCAACATACTTTCCCTGGCGCAGGAGGTTAATTTGCAGAGTACCATCTCTCCTAAATCGCCATAATTCAGGGACTCCCAACCCTTGATAGTTGTCGAATTCCGTGCGGGAGGTGATATCAATTTCAATGGCTAGATCTGGCGGCGGATCGACACTGAGATCGATTTTGTCTTTGCCAATTACAGCATTGCGCTTTGCTATGTAAAATGATTCGTCAGGCTCTACCCCTTGATTCATATTGAAATTTTTGAAGGTAGTCGAAGCAGATGGTTCGTAATCAATCTCTAATTCTTCTAATAAAAACTCCACTATATTCCCAATAATGCTTTTCGCTTTTTCATGTTCTAGCAGTGGAGTCATTATTTCCAAAGTTCCGTGACTGTAAGAAAGTTTAGTTCCCCGATGTTCCCCTAGATCTTCAAGGATAGATTCAAATTGCTGCCAGCTAACATCTTTTAGCAGCAATCTTTCACCAGGGGGGACGATGATTTGTTCGAGTTTGATCTGCATTGGTTTTAGCTATTTCTTTAAATACAACTTATCACCTTATCCAATCGGGCGCCGCTATGGGGAGGCCGTGCTCCGTGAGGACTCTCTTAACACTGACTAATAGATCGAGAGAAAAAGCCAAAAAGCGAATCTTACTTCTATCCGCTCAATTCACTAAAAAAATTAGTTAAATTAACTTGTAGCTACGAGCGAAATTATCGGGAAAATCAAATATATGAAATTGCCTTTCTTTTGGCTAGCATTGATTGACCAAAGACCTCGTTAAGACAATTATTAAGAGTATCAGTAGTAACCGAATTCATTGCTTCAAGTACTTTTTCTGGGGTGATTTTAGTGGTGAATAAATTAAATTATTAGTACCAGAATTTAGAGTCTTATCTATATCTATATTGAATAGTGCTGTTGAGGGGGAACTAAAATTTAACTTCCAAGTCAACGCCCAAAGTAGCTTCAATTTTGCGGATAATTTCTTCGGTGGCTGGAGCGCGTAAATCTTCTCCTTCTAATTGATACCAATAAGAGCGACTAATGCCACAGTCGCGACAAATTTGACTCAGAGAACGTGGATCTTGTTCTCTAGCTTGACGTATGCGTTGCCCCAAATTAGGAACGTCTTTAACTACTTCAACCACTCGTTTAACTTGCACTACTGAGTTCATATAACTTACCTCTAAATCTAATCATATTGTATTTCGTCTGTAGATGCTTGACAACTGTAGGCAGACAATTTACAATAACAACCAAGGAAACGGAAGAGGTAAAGCCGCTTGCCTGAAGTTAATCAAAGTACCTCAAAAACAAAAACCCCGATAACTGGTGGAAACAGTGAAACGGGACTTATCTAAAAAAGATTATGTCTATTGTACAACTTAATCGGAAGCTAGGGCAGGAACTAACCCTACTAGCACTGAGCGTAGTTTATGACGAAGAAAAGCAAATTGTTTATTTAGGGTGCGATTTGGGAGAGGTAAAAGGATATTTCTCAAGTCTTGAAACCTTATATCGCTGCGAAGAGATAGAGGTAAGAGATGGCACTACCAAGATTCACTGAGAGGATTCAGCTTTAAGAAGCAATCAAATCTCTTTGAGGTGTTACTATTCTAGTGTTTTCGCAATTGTCTTTCATTGCTTCGGCGATCACAAAGAGGATAGCTGAAAGTTGATTGTTATCCATATTTTCCACTAATGCTTGTAAATCAACCGACTCTAAATCGCATCCAGCTAATAAAGTAGCAAAATATCTTTTAGCACCAGGGGCTAATTCTTCCATAGTTTCAATTAGCTCCCAGAAACGGCTGATTGAGGGACTACATTTGCCAGTCCGAATTTCAGAAATATGATTCCTGCTGCATCCAAAAGACTCAGCTAGTTCAGATCCTTTTATACCGAAGCGATCCATTGTCTGTTTGAAATATTTATGCAGCATCGACTTTCAAATAAACCAATTGGATGTATAATTGGTATGGATACATCATTGGAGTGTATTTTTAACTAGATTTTTGACATTAGTACTCTAATTATCACACAAACCTACTTATTCTCAAAGTACCCTTTGAGAATAAGTAGCCTTTGAGACAACGAAATTGAACACAAAAATTGCTGAATGATACCTAGTAAGTGCTATAGATAATAAACTTCAATCAAAAATTTCTGATTGAAGTTTATCTATGAGCCGCAGGGAACAGGATTTTTGACGGTAGAAAAATTTAACAATTTAACAGGCGTAAAGCGTCTGTAGAAACCTTTGTGGGAGAAGCGATCGTGAAGGTATGCAGAGTCGTATGTGGATTTAGCTTGAAAATTAAATCAAACTTATCTAGTTCATGGGAGGTCTCTTCATGAGCTGGAAATATTTCACTTCTGGTGAATGCCCAATATGTTGGGGGTTGAGAAGAGACTGTAGGCAAAGCCTAGAAACTTTGTTAGTGCATTGCCGTTATAAAGAAGCTAACCCGCCAGACTGGGAGGAAGTAAGACCAGACGCATTAGGATTTATGATGTGGCGGCATATAAGCACACGTGCATCATATAATAAGTCAAATCCTGGTGCAGCCTGGAAAGAACTGCAGAGAATAAACAAGCAGAATAAACGATGTAAAGAAGCTCACAGAGGAGAATTAGGGTTAACGATCGCCCAATTAGATCTCGAAATAAGAAAAGTATTAGAGCAACTGAGCTTGAGCGCAACTGACAGAGAGAGATTGAGATCGCGTTTTTCAGTAATCACAGATAATGTAGAGGAACAAGATCGCCTAATAGAAGAGAGCGGCTGTAAATCGGTAAGCCAATGGCAGAAGCTTCATAACCCAGTAGACGATCGCCTGCCAGGGGTGAAGGAAGGAGGACGATCGTTACTGGTTAGAGGAGATGGAATACTATGCCCGATCGCCAACGGTCAAGGAAAGTATATCGGGTGGCAGGTAAGGCTAAATAATCCAACCGACGGTCAAAAGTATGTTTGGCTAGCGGGAGAGAGAAAAAGGGCAAATAGACCAACATCTCACCTGTCATCTGGAGAGTTGCCAATCGCATTGTATACCCCAGAGAGCAAAATACTCATTGAGAGTAAGAATAATACTATAGGATTGGCAGAAGGAATAGCATTTAAGCCCCAAATAGCAGCCAACCGACTGGGAATACCATTTATCGGGGCTAGTGGAGGAAATTTTGCTGGGAGTGAGAAATTATTAAAACAATATTTAGATTTTCTTGGTTGTAA
>JASJDA010000096.1 GCA_030065755.1 Prochloraceae cyanobacterium
TTAATTCCTTACCCTCCTGACTCTATTAGTTTAGAAGATAAAATTACCACCACTAAACTCTTATTAGGATGTGGTGCCAATATCAATCAAATTAATGGAGTTCGGAAACATTTATCCCAATTAAAAGGGGGTGGCTTGACCAGTTTAGCTGCACCTGCTGAGCTTCACGCTCTAATTTTATCAGATGTTATTGGTGATGAAGTAACGGCGATCGCTAGCGGTACTACTGTCCCAGATTCAACTACTTATGATGACGCAATTCAAGTATTAAAAACCGTTTGGGAACAAGTACCGATCGAGGTGCGCCAACATTTAGAAGCTGGAAAAAGAGGGGAAATTCCTGAAACTCCAAAAGAAGACGATCCCATTTTTGCTAATAGTGATTACACTATTATCGGCAGTAATCGGATTAGTGTTAACGCCCTAATTCAAGAAGCTAAAAAACAAGGCTTTACCCCTTGTTTGTACCGAGATGAATTAACGGGAGAAGCGAATCAAGTTGCTCGAGATTTAGTAGAATTTGCCTTACAACAAGAGCGAAAAACTCCCTTAGCAATTTTAGCCGGTGGCGAAACTACTGTAACCCTAAATCAGAATCCAGGTTTGGGAGGACGCAATCAAGAAATGGCCTTAGCTTTGGCTCTAGCTGCTCAACAAAAAGGTTTAACCGGAAACTGGGTCTTTTTAAGTGGTGGAACCGATGGCAGAGATGGTCCAACAGATGCAGCTGGAGGGATTGTAAATCCTACAACTTTGGAGAAAATTGCTAATGCCCAAAATTATCTAGATAACCATGATGCTTATCATGCTTTACAACAAGCGGATGCCTTATTACAAATTGGCGCAACTGGCACTAATGTCGCCGATTTACAAGTATTTCTCCTCAATTAGAAAGACGCTCAATGACTTCGTCGCAATCTTGAACATCAGCATCAAGTCCCATTGCTTGGTACAATTGACGAGCATTGCGATAAGCATCAATTGCCTCTGATTGTTGATTTAGCTCGGTTAAACTTTCCCCTATATTAAACCAGGCAATCGCTTCCCCAGAGCGATCGCCAATTTCTCTAGCTATATCTAAAGCCTGCTGGAGATACTCAATTGCCTTGTGGAACTCCCCCAGGGAGTAGTAAGCCAGTCCCAAATTGCCCAAAGCTTTCCCTTCCCCAGAGCGATCGCCTATTTCTCTAGCTATTTCTAAATATTGCTGGTGATACTCAATTGCCTTGTGGAACTCCCCCAGGGAGTAGTAAGCCAGTCCCAAATTGCCCAAGGAAGCCCCTTCCCCAGAGCGATCGCCTATTTCTCTAGCTATTTCTAAAGATTGCTGGTGATACTCAATTGCCTTGTGGAACTCCCCCAGGGAGTAGTAAGCCAGTCCCAAATTGCCCAAGGAAGCCCCTTCCCCAGAACGGTTTCTAAGTTCTCGGTCAATATCGAGAGACAATTGATGGTATTGAATTGCCTTTTGGAACTGCCCCAGGGAGTAGTAAGCGAGACCTAGACGTGTTAATGCCCAGCCAAAATTCTTTTTCTCTTCATCGTTTCTCGGCTGCCAGAGCTGAACCAATTGTTCATTCAGCTCCACTATAGTTGTATAGTAACCCCGAAGGTCGAGAAATTCATCGCAATAGTTCAAAATTTCGTCAGCTTCGGCATACTCTTCCAGTTGACACAGGTGATAAAAAATTTCTAGGTACTCCTTTAGGTCGTCCATAGTCTGCCAAGGTTGTTCTTTGGCAATCGAGTAATAGTAATCAATGGCTCGGCGATGTGCTTCAGTTCGATCGCCTGCTTTATACTTGACGTATTCCAAAACTACTGACTGAAATTCAAACCGCCGCTTTGAGTTCAGCCTTTCCTCTAACCAAGAACGTTCAACTAGCTTCCTCAATTCTGGCTCTAGCGTTCCTCCTCTTGCTCTCTTCTGAAGGGGGAAAGACATTAAGGAAGAAACAAAAGATGGGGATTTTAACAGCATTGCTGCTGCTTCTGCGTCAAATGTCTGGCGATAAACACTCACCTTCAGCAACAGATTTCTCTGACTCGGCTGAAGATGTCTGAAGCTGGCATCTAGTACTAAAGCCATCCCAACTATTTCGCGACGGTGCTGACCTCTCACTTTGGGGTCAGTTAAAAACTGTTGCAAATTACCTAACCCCAAATCCCTTAAACGCTCCAGATTCGGATCTTGAGAATATTCCTTTTTGAGTAACTTGGCTACTAATGTCAGCAGCAGGGGATGTCCGTCCACCGACTGGCTAAACTTTTCTAAATCGCCTTTTACTCCCAATTCAGCTAACAAAGCTGCCCCTTCTTCTCTCTTCAAACCCTTCAAAGATAGCCATTCAAATCCATCTAATAAAGGTCTCTCCCGCGTGGTCACGAGAATCTTACTTTCTCCTCCATACTCTAGCCACGTGCGGAAAAAGTCCTCGTAGAATTGACTACTCCACCCTCTATCGGTTTTGAGCAGGCTTTCCAAGTTATCAATTACTAGCAGATACTTACCCGATCGCAAACATCTAACCAAAGCCTTAACTAACTGTAATTCCTCCTCTGGAACTCTCCAGCCAAAGTCAGTTAGCACTCGTCGGGCTAAATCGCTGAAAATAATGGCTCCAGAAGAAACATCAGCCCAGAATCGTTTGGGAAACCCTTCAATTTCTTTGTAAATCTTCGATGCCAGCATCGATTTCCCTGTTCCTCCGATGCCTTCTATGCCAATCAGACGAATATTGTCATCAGCTAACCATTGGCGCAATTTATCAATTTCTTCTACTCGTCCTTGCCAATAATCAAGACTTTTGGGCAGATCTCCTGCTTTGAGAATCCCAACTGATTCCTCACGAGCACTTTTTCCTTGCTCAAGTTTTTCCGCAAGTTCTAGAACAGCTTCTGGTGTGATTATTACTTTTTTTCGTGGTAATGAGTTACAAAGGTTTGTGTTTTAGCTTTCGGTTGGAGAACCACATTTTGCGTACTTTTGTCATGGGAAATAGCTGACACTTGAATATTATCTTTACTACCTTGTTGAATTTCTAGATTTATTTGCTGAGCGATGTTTTGAATCTCTTGAGCGAATTGGGGGTCTTTGAGCATAGCTACCTGCAAAAATGGCACTATCTGCTCTTCTAAGATTTTTGAAGATTTATTTTTCTCTACCTCTACCAATACTGCTTCCGTAACACCTTCCTCTTTGACCTTTCCTCGCATCTTTTGCCAAAGCTGTTTGCCTTTTTCTAGTCCAGCTTCCGTTAGCTTACCTGCGCCAGCCTGAATGACTCCATCAAAGACGAGTTTGGCGATCGCTGCTGCTGTTAAGGTTTCAATCATCTCAAGCCATCCTCCTTGGCTTAGAATTAATTTAATCTTAGAAAAATACTCTTCTACTTAGTAAAGAATTTAATAATTAGAGAAAGATTTTAGGGGCGCAATAAAAAATCTACGTAAACTAGGGTAAATTTATGTAGGCATGACATCAAGCGCACTGATATCACTAGGGTTTATAGGAGTATCAATAGATTTGCTCATTAACTTCCTTTTCTTTTGAGAACTCTGGTTATTGAGCTTGTCCCCTACCCTGATTTTCATTCCAAAGTAGCTATGTCGACGACAACCCTTAACTAACCTTGAAATACGCGCCCAATAACTCCAGACGTGCTTATTTAAATCCACTGGCTTAAATAAGGCGTAAAGGACTCTAGGCAAACGCTCCGAAAACCGAAGACTACGACGGGCTAAAACTAATGCTGCTGCTGTTCCACTATTTAACCCATAAAGACTCATGTATTTAGTTAATCCAATCAAGCTCGAATATGCTGGATTAACAAGTTTTACTTCAATTCCTGCCAGTTGTGCTTTAGATTTAACTAAATCGCCGAATTTAGAATAAGCAAATTGAGACAACATCTTTGCGTACCGTGGCGACCCGTATTCTCTTAATGTAGCTTTCTTTTTACTGAAATCTAATTTTTCGATGGCGATTGGACATCTATATTTTGTAGCGATGTTTACAACTTGGCTAATAGCTAAAGAAAAAATATTAGTAATTTGAGCTGAAGATTTATTTTCTAAATCAAAATTAATTTGACCTTTCTCTTTTAAATTTCCCGTGCCATCGCCATAAGCCCAAGCTATATTATTAACGTTTAGATCTATACCAACACAGCCATTTTTGGGACTAGAAATATGAGGAATATCGGGTAACTCTACGTGAGTATGTAGATACCATTTTTCGTCTCGTTTGACAAATCTGTGAGTTACTGGTTTTTCAGTTCCGTTGCGATATTCTTTACCTCGTTTGTGTAAAGTTTGAGTTAAAGCAATATTAATAAAATCTTGACCGTATCTAAATTTAATACCATTACAGTTAACTTTCTCGCCAAATTGCTCCCTTAAGGCAGGTGGAACGGTTATGGTTAAATTACCAAATCTATCTAATCTACATAGTTGATTACCGCTACTATAAGTTTTCGAGCCAACCATGAGAAAATTTGACGAGCGAGATTGACGCCAATCCTCTAACCATTCATTACGAGATTTATAACCATTAGCTTCTAGGTTGTATTGAGCCTTAAATAGTTTTTTAGTTCCAAAACAAAGAGAGATTTTTCCTGATTTTAAAAGCTTTTCTAATCGTTCTAATTTTTGTTGTAAAGTCCCTAATCTGCGTTTTTTCTGGTGAATTATAAAACGCTCTTTTTGATTAGATGTTCCTTGTTTAATTTTCTTCTGACTCTGCTTATCAATGCATTTTATCGTTTTTTTTAGACCACTAATGGCTGTTTTTAAATCTTTTATTTGAATAGCTTGTAACTCTTTGATTGAGCTTAGCTTTCCTTTCAAATTGTGGTGTACATTACGAACAGTAGTGATATCAACAAAGTATTCTGATTGTATAAGTTTTTCAATTACACCTATCTTCTCACCAGCCATTAAGCTCACGTGCATTACTCGTTCAATTTTTGAGTACAGTTGGCACATCTCATCTAAGAACGAGTAAATCTTACTTGGTAGTAGGGTCTGATAAGTAGGCATATCTGATTATACTAAATTTTCCTGGTCAATTTTGGCTATTTTCTCTGTAAGTATGCTGCTTCAGATCTATTTAACTTAGGCATCTACTAAAATGAAAAATTATACCTAAGTTTACCTAATGATTTATTGTGCAGCACGTAGCCGATCGCCCCTAAATTAAAAGCAAGAAACTAGCAATAATAACGGTAAGATTGTCAAGAGGAGGCTCAATAATGAAATCTTCTCAAAAGCGACGATCGACTACATTCAATAGCCGCATTCAATTAACTATTCTTCTAGTCACCATCGGACTAATATTGACACTTGCACTCTCTCTATCTTTGGGTGCTGTACATTTAAGCTTATCTGAATTGTGGCAAGCCTTTCTACGTCAAGGGGAACCAGTAAATCAAACTATTTTTTGGGACTTGCGCTTACCTCGCGTTATGGCTGCTGTCACTGTTGGTGCTGCTTTAGGGACTTCTGGAGCCTTATTGCAAGGAATGTTGCGCAATTCCCTTGCAACCCCTTTTCTGCTGGGAATTTCTGCGGGAGCTGGTTTAGTAGTTGTCGCCATGGTAACTTTAGGAGTGTTTCAAGCGTGGATTCCTCTAGCAGCTTGGATGGGTTCAGTTTTAACTACAGTTATAGTTTATTTTCTAGCTAAGACTGGGGATGGGATAGCGATCGAACGTTTAATATTAGGAGGTGTAGCTATTTCTTCTCTGTTTGGTTCCATACAAACTACTTTATTGTTGCTATCAGAAGAAGGTCGCATCCAAAGAGCTTTAAATTGGATTGTTGGGAGTCTCAACGGACGAGGTTGGTCGGAATTGACAATGGCTGGCCCCTATATTGCTGTAGCATTGCTATGTGCTTGTTTGCTCGCTCGATCGCTCAACGTTTTAAATTTAGGGGACGACCTGGCTGTAGGATTGGGCGTTTCCTTAGCGCGATCGCGTATCTTTATAGGTGGGGTAGCCACCCTTTTAGCTGCTGGTGCTGTTAGCGTAGCAGGACTGATAGGTTTTGTCGGTTTAGTCGTCCCTCACGGTATGCGCTTGCTCATTGGCGGTAACGACTATCGTTGGTTAATTCCCCTTTCTGCTGCAGGAGGTGCTTTAGTACTCTCTCTAGCCGATTTACTATCTCGTATGGGAGCAGTAGAATTACCCGTAGGTGCCGTAACTTCCCTTTTAGGTTCACCTTTATTTGTCTGGTTACTATATCGGCGATCGTATTAGTTGGCTGTTGGCTATTTGCTGTTGGCTGTTGGCTGTTGGCTATTTGTTATTCTCCCCCTCTCCCCCTCTCCCCCTCCCCCTCTCCCCCTCTCCCCTTCCCCCCCCCTCCTCCAATGCCTATAGAAACGCAAAAAATCACCGGTGGTTACAAAAATAAAACAGTTATTCGTCAGATAGACCTAACTCTGCAAAATGGCGAATGGCTTAGTTTATTGGGAGCAAATGGATCGGGTAAATCTACTTTTCTCAAACTCCTCAGCCGCATTCTCCAGCCGACAAAAGGACTTATTCTTTTAGATGGTAAAGAAATACACGATTTACCTCCTAATATCGTCGCCCAAAAAATGGCTATTTTGCCCCAACAGCAAACTGTACCCACGGGTTTAACAGTCCATCAGTTAGTGAGTTTGGGTAGAACACCCCATCAATCATGGTGGCAGTGGGAATTAGACGTTGAAGATCGGCAAAAAGTAGAAGAAGCACTGGTGCAAACCCAAATCGATCGCGAAAGCGATCGCCCAGTTACTCAACTCTCTGGGGGAGAAAGACAAAGAGCGTTTCTGGCTTTAGCTTTAGCACAAGACCCTAAAATTTTGCTCTTAGACGAGCCGACAACCTATTTGGATATCAATTATCAATTACAGTTATTAGAACTGTTAAATCGACTCAAACAGCAGCGAGAATTAACAATTATTACTGTACTCCACGACATCAATTTAGCAGCTAGGTATAGCGATCGCCTGGCATTACTCGATCGAGGGCTACTTTACGGGGTGGGAACTCCAGCCGAAATTTTAACTCCAGAAGCACTTATCGATGTATTTGGCGTTAAAGTTGAGATTATAGATACCCCTGTAGGAATCCAGATTTGTCCGATCGCCTCCTGTGTCACATAGAGGTCAGGGGTCAGGGGTCAGAGGTCAGAGGTCAAATAACAAACAACAAACAGCACATATGTTTGATACTGTAGAAAGTCGTTTTAGGCAAATTAACCCCGAAGTGGACTTTTGCTCTTTACGGCTAGTCGAAGAACGATCGGAACGCATCAGCGTTCGTCAAGGAATTTTGCAGCCAGTGCAAGACAAATTGGACGTTGGTGCTATGGTTACAGTACACGATCGAGGTGGTACTGGTTATGCAGCGACATCAGACCTTTCCCCCAGTGGTTTAAGTGCAGCGGTAGAGCAAGCTAAGATTTGGGCGCAAAAAACGGCAGGAAGCTCGGTTTTCGATTTCAGTAAGGTGGCAATGCCAGCACCTGTAGGAGAATATTCTACACCAGTAGCCAAATCCTGGGATAGCTTGAGCTTAGCAGATAAAATAGACCTGCTCCAGCAAACTTGCACGAGTCTGAAAAGTAACGATCGCGTTGTAGATTGGGAAGCGACTCTTTGGTATACAGAAGAAGATATTCTCTATATAACAGCAGATGGAGCGCGAGTGCGGCAAAAATTGCACCTCATGGCACCCCAGTTGCGAGTTACAGCAGCAGTCGGTAGCAATACTCAAACTCGCAGCTTTGGTCTTTTTGGCGAGAGTCAGCAAGGAGGACTAGAAGTTCTCGATCGCATTCGCTTTAGAGATCGGGCTCCTCAGTTGAGCGAGGAAGCTTTGCAACTGCTAGAAGCTCCTAATTGTCCGTCGGAAAAGATGGATCTGTTGCTCACATCAGATCAAATGCTGATTCAAATTCACGAATCGATCGGTCATCCCCTCGAACTCGATCGCATTCTCGGTGACGAACGTAATTTTGCTGGAACTAGCTTTGTCTCTCTAGATATGTTTGGCAGCTATCAATATGGCTCCGAACTACTCAATGTCACCTTTAACCCAGAGCATCCAGAACAACTTGCTAGTTACGGTTTCGACGATTGCGGTTCCCAGGCGGAAAAAACATTCATAATTGAAAAAGGAATTTTAAAACGACCTCTAGGAAGTTTAATCTCTCAAGCTAGAGCTGGTCTACCTGGCGCCATAGCTAACGCTAGAGCCAGCAGTTGGAATCGACCTCCTATAGATAGGATGGCAAACTTGAATATCGAACCAGGGAACCAAACTTTACAGCAACTAATCAACTCGATCGAACGGGGAGTGTTAATGCGCACCAATTGGTCGTGGTCGATCGATGACTCCCGCAATAAATTTCAATTTGGCTGCGAGTGGGGACAATTAATCGAAGACGGTCAGCTAACTAAAGTAGTAAAAAATCCCAATTATCGGGGCATTTCTGCCAGTTTTTGGCGTAATTTAAAAGGATTAGGGGACAGTTCTACTTTTGAATTGCTCGGCTCTCCTTTCTGCGGTAAAGGAGAACCGACGCAAATTATCCGCGTCGGTCACGGTAGTCCCGCTTGCGTTTTTGCCAACGTTGATGTATTTGGAGGAGATTAGTTAATTGATGGAAAGCTATTTCTATACTATTGCCGATCGCTTACAGCAATTGCTCTCAGGAGAAGAAGTTTATACTGCATGGTTTGAAGGAGAAGTTTCTAACTTCGTTCGTTTTAACCGCGCTTTGGTACGCCAACCTGGTTCGGTTGCTCATCAATATCTCAACGTGGATCTGATTCGCGATCGCCACCACGCCAATAAAACAATCGCTCTATCTGGAGATTTAAACGTCGATGGCGAACGTCTAAAAAGCGCGATCGAGGCTTTAAGGGAAAAACTATCTCACGTCGAGCCAGATCCTTATCTTCTCTACAATACTGAAGTTGCTTCTACTTCTCACACTAGCACCCAAACTCTACCCGAATCCACCGCGATCGTCCAGGAAATTCTTGCTGCTGTAGAAAAATTTGACTTTGTCGGTTTTTATGCCGATGGAAAAGTAGCTCGCGGTTTTGCCAATTCTTTAGGACAGCGCAATTGGTGGGAAAAAAACAGTTTTAATCTCGATTGGAGTCTTTACAGTGAAGGGGACAAGGCAGTAAAAGCTAATTACGCTGGTTTTGAGTGGAATAGCGAACTATTTCGAGAAAAACTAAATAAATGCACCGAACAGCTTCAAATTATCCAGCAACCCTCTCGCACCATCGAGCCAGGAAAATACCGCGTCTATTTAGCACCTGCAGCGATGAAAGAGGTGCTGGGAATGGTATGTTGGGGAGGATTTGGTCTCAAAAGTTCCCGCACCAAACAAACCCCCTTGATTAAAATGAGAGAAGAGCAAATGCGCCTTCATCCAGCGATCTCAATTCAAGAAAATACTGGTGCTGGTGCTGGTCCTAATTTTCAATCCCAAGGATTTGCTAAGCCCGATCGCGTCACCTTAATTACCGAAGGTCAATTGAGCGACCCCCTCGTCAGTCCTCGATCGGCTACCGAATATGGTGTAGAAACTAATGGTGCTAACGATAGTGAAGCGCCTCAAGCTTTGGATATGGCAGCAGGAGAACTAGCTGCATCCGATATTGAAAAGCAACTGGATACGGGAGTTTATATTAACAACTTGTGGTATTTAAATTATTCCGATCGCCCTGCTGCTCGCATGACTGGAATGACTAGATTTGCCACTTTTTGGGTAAAAAATGGTCAGCTGGTGGCTCCAGTTAATGTCATGCGCTTCGACGAAAGCTTATATAGGATGTGGGGCGATTTTCTTGTAGACTTAACTAGCGATCGAGAAATGCTTTTATCTGCAAACACTTGGGACGGACGTTCTACCAGCAGCGTTCGCCTTCCTGGCGCGATCGTCGATGAATTTACATTTACTCTTTAGTATAGTTATCGGAAATTAGAAATATAGGGAAATATTAACATACACAAACATTTCTTGCATCAGAGCTTGTTCTAACGAATCAGATATACTATAATTTAATTTATCAAAGACGAAACTAGATGCATTGACTTAACACAGTAGAGGTGAAAGTCCTCACGCACAACCGCTTAAACAGTTTACTGATAGTCAGGGGCGTAAATTAAACACTGGTTAATGAGCAAATCAAAACAATAAAAAAGTTTCTCTATTCAACAGGTAAAAAGTAACCTCAAAAGCTCTTGCTGATGGGTTAGGGAGCTGTGTAGTTCAGCCTAGGTTGGCAAGACCAACTAAAGAAAAGATGAAGGAAAAAGCTGAAATACTTTTTATGGCTATGTAATATTTGCCTATATTTTTTCTAACTATTATGCCCAGTCGTTGGATAAAAATAATTTTTGCTTTTCTACTCGGCTTAGCTTTTATCGCCTGTACTGCACCTACTCCCGATCGCGACAATACATCTTCTTCAACTGAGCCAGCACAGAGAGTAGTTGCACTAACTTCTTTGACCGCTGATATCGTAGAGCAATTGGCTCCAAATACACTGGTTGGTAGTGTTGAGAGTCCTTTGCTGGCAAAAGATATCCGCTTTCAAGATCTTCCCAAAGTAAGCAATGCTCGAACTCCGCCCAATTTAGAAAAAATTGTGGCTCTCAAACCAGATTTAGTTATTGGCGCGCGAGGATTTCACGATCGTGCTCTTGACAAATTACAAGATTTAGGCATTGCCACCATAACAACCAAAGTGACTAGCTGGGATGGTTTATTAGAAGTAACAAAAACCTTGGCAAAGGCGATCGACGCGGATCCTTCTCCTTTATTAAAACGCTATCAAACTTTTTTAGCGGATATTCCCGATAGTAGCCCTTCAGTCTTAGTCTTGTTTCAGCGTCAGCCGATTTTATCCCCGAATAAAAATAGTTGGGCTGGAGACTTATTAAACAAATTTAAAGTAAAAAATTTAGCGGCATCAATACAGGGAAAATCTCCCTTTCGCGGCTACATAACTCTTTCGGCTGAAAAAATTCTCCAAGAGAATCCAGAGATCGTACTAGTTGCAGATTTCGCTCGACAAGGAATTCTTCAAGAGTTTAAATCTGAGCCTTTCTGGAGTCAACTGCAAGCTACTCAAAATGGAAGGGTATATATTTTTGAGTATTACGGGCTAGTGAATCCTGGCAGTATCAATAAAATAGAAGAGACTTGCACAAAGCTTAAAGAAGCTTTGGCAAGTCAATAAGCGATATTGGTTTTTTTATCCAAATGCTCTTCTTTTTGGTACAAGTGTTTCAACAGGATAAATTTGGCGAGAACCTTCAGGAATATAAATCCAACCCAAGTCTTTAAGACGATGAACGAGATTAGATATAGTAACACCTAATTCTTCAGCTATTTGATAAAGATGCCGCCATTGAGTCAAATCTCGTTCTTTTTGCTTCTCTAGCAAAATATATTCGGGCATCAATAAACAACTAGCAAAGTATTGAGCTTGCCATTCTATCCCTTGTAACGTGCTGGCGCTACGGCATAATAAAGGTTCTACTCTTATTTGTATACCTCTATTTTGCAGTCTTAAAAACCGATTAACTGCTACTGAGTTGACGTGCAGTACCCAATGACCGATTTCGTGAGCGATAGTTGATTCTCCAAAACCACCGCGCAGTATAGGAAGATCTTCATTAATCTCAATTAATCGATCGAGAGGCAAAATTCTTGCCGCTATTTTCCCTTCTTGGTCATCGGGAATGCTGTCCCAAACTACATCTAACTCCAAGAACTCAGCCACTCGACTTGCATCTAAAGGCCATTTGAGAGTATAGTTTGGGTCTTTTTCCATTTGTTTGAGAATATCTGTTGCCTTAGCTTCAATCTCCTGTTTGTGGATAAAGCGAAATGGTCTAAATATACCCAACTTGACTACTCCTTTGTATTTTTGTGTTCGGACTCTATTGCTTCCTTCAACACTTTCTCAGCAAATTCCGGATTTTCTCGTATTCGTCTAAATAAAGCAGGCATAGTTTTGTAATGTTGCTTGAGAAGATCTTCTTCCTTTTGAGGAATGCGACCTGCTAAGAAAACCAATTCCTCTTCATCTAGATCTAAATTGCGGGCTAGCGATCGGATTACGTCTTCTTTGGGAGGATAATCAGCTCTGCTGTTCTCTAACTTGGATAAATAAGTAAAATCTAGCCCGATTCGCTTCGCTAGTTCTCTTTGAGAGTAAGCTTTTTCTTTACGAGCTTGTCGAATAACTTTACCAAAGTTCTGTTCCACTTGTCTTCTCCTCCTTTATTGAGTATATTAGTATTACTTGAAAAAAAAAATCAATTTATAGTAGGCGCGAACATCAAACCGTTGATATTATGGGTATAGAAGCAGTTGAACAAAATTTCATAATAGCGAGAGCCAGATCCTATAATAGCGAATTTGACAGCCGATAGTGAGATATTCAACAAATATGTAGGGAAATATATAACTGTAGCCTGACGACAATCGCGATCGTCGGAAACAAATTTTTCACTCTTTTAAATAACAGACAAGTATCGAGGAGACAAGTCGTGAATCAAGAAGTAGCCAAAGAAGGCAAATACCAGATCCTGACAGCGTTTAGCAAATTAATCGCCGAATACAAACAAAGCGACTCGAAAGTAGCAACTAAAGAAGAAGAAGCAGAAAAACAAAAAAACCAACAACTCCTCGAAACTGTTTCCGACTATACAGTTGATAATATTGTCAATGGGATGGCTTCTTTGCAACTAGATTTTGGGAGTGTCATCAACGAACTCTCCGTCAACTTGGACGCTGAGTCTTCCAAATTAGACGAACTCAAGAAAGCCATAGCCGTTAAAAGCGAGAACTTAAAACAATTACGTAAAGTACGCTTAGTAGCCGACGCACTCTACATTCTCAGACAGGAACACCAAGAAAAATTAAGAACTTTACAAGAAAATATTGCTAGTCAGCAAGAAGCCATAGAAAAAGACATGGCTAAAATGCGCAAAAACTGGGAAAGAGAGCAACAAGAGTTTGAGACAAGAATAACAGAAGAAACAGAATTATTGACCAAAAAACGGGAACGAGAAGCAGAGGACTATCAATATGAAATTGAGCGAATTCGCAAAATAGAAATGGACGAATATGAAGAGACAAAACGGCAACAGACGAGGGAATTACAAGAAAGCGATCGAGAGAAAGAAAAAGCTTGGCAAGAAAGAGAGAAGTTTCTAACAGACGATCGAGAAAAATTCCAGGAAAATCAACAGAAAATAGAAGGATTTGAAGCGAAGCTCAAACAAGAATATCAAAAAGCCAAAGAAGAAGCCATCAAAAAAGCTCAAGACGAAGCCAAAGTAAGAGCAGATTTATTTGAAAAAGAGTGGGAAGCTGTCGAAGAAGGTTATCAATTAAAAATCCAATCTCTACAACAAAAAATTGAACGACAAACCGAACAAATATCTGAATTGACCAAACAGTTACAAGAAGTAACTACCCAAGCTCAAAACTTAGCTATGAAAGCTTTTCCAACTTCTAATAACGGTCAAGGTTAAATCGAGCAAAAAAAATTGTAAATAGTCGGGGAAGAATAACAGTGGTCGCGAGAAAAATAACAGCAAAAAATACCAAGGCAGAAATCTTAGAAGCTTTAAATGAATTAAAAAAAGAAAAGTCTGCCTTAGAGTCAGAGAATAAAAAACTCAAAAACAATACACCTGTAAAAACTAGCCAAGTGAATAATAGTAAACCCGTGGAACAAACTAAAAACGATCGTCAAAATATAAGTCAGGTAATTCAAAACCTAGAACAATTGCAGGTAGGGTTTGGGAGTGCAGTAAGTAATTTATCAGAACAACTAATCGCCGAAGCATCAGCCTTAGAAGAAATTCAAAATTCACTAACAGAAGAGACAACCCAATTACAAGAATTACACAGTTTAGAATCAGTTGAAGAAGACACCTTAGACAATTTGATTCAGTCTTATGAAGAAAGTGCTAAGACATTTGAAGAAGAACTTGCTCGACAAAAAGAAACTTTAGACCAACAAATACAAGACTTCAAGAAATCTTGGCAAAAAGAGCAAGAAGAACGCGATCGAGAGATAAAAGAACGTAATTTAAACGATCGAAAAACTCGCCAAAGAGACGAAGAGGAATATAAATACAATCTGGAATTGGAAAGAAATTTGAACGAAGAAGAATACGAACAGACAAAGAACGCCCTATACAAAGAATTGCACGAATCTCGCGAAGAGCAAGAAAAACAGTGGAAAGAGAGAGAAGAAAGTATTAGTAAGCAAGAAAAAGAATATGCTGAAGCCAAAGAAAAAGTAGAAGCTTTCGAGAAAGAATTAGAGCAAAATATCAAAAATGGAAAAGACAATGGACGCAATATCGGTAATTATCAAGCTAAAGTGAAAGCAGATTTGCGTGGGAAGGAAGTTGAAGGACAGAAACAAAATTATCAACTGCAAATACAATCTTTAGAAGAGACAATTTTGAATCAAGAAGAGAGAATTCAAAATCTATCCAAACAACTCGATGCAGCCCTCAAACAAGTTCAGGATCTAGCTGTTAAAGCAATAGAAGGCAATTCTAATCGAAATTCTTTCCAAGCTATTAAAGAAATTGCTTTAGAGCAAGCTAAAAATCCACAGAAGAGCAAATAATAACAATTTCTTTTATGTTTCTACAGACGATCGATGAAAGGGAGTGTGGGGAGTGTGGGAAGTGTTGGGAGAGGGGGAGAGGGGGAAAATATCTAGCAATAATTCAGTGTTCCCTATTCCCTATTCCCTAGACCTCTTTCATAAATATTTTGTGATATAATAAAAAGTTATTTCGTTTAAGTAGAAGGGCGATCGAAGGCTGGAGAACCGCGATCGAGAACTATAACTGGCGATCTCGGAGAGATCCGCGTAGCGGCGCGCCAGAGAAGAAAAATTGACATAAAAAATTGATTCAGGCATTGATTAATTCCTGAATTTTCTCCGATATATTTAATTTCTTGTTTTAATTTATCTGGCTAATTCGTAATTATAAATGCCCGCAATTAAATTACTTCTCAAGCCAAATCTCTTATGACGATTTCGATATCGATAGGATAAAATCTTGAAGATTTTTAAGGGACGATTAATATGTTCAACTACGACTCTTAATCGATTTAATTTGCGATTATATTTCTTCTGTTCTTTTGTCAACTTACCGCCTCGTGGTTTTTTAATAGGAGTTTCACTTAAGTCATGAATTTTAGCAATTCCTTGATATCCTTTATCTGCTATAACTTTAAGTAATTTATGAAAGATTTTCTCGGCGTGCCTCTTGGCAGTCTAGACCCCGACCCTAATAACTTTGTAGCTGCCTTTGAAGGGTCTGCTATCAAACAAACCATAACAGCAAAAGCGGGAGATGTTCTCAGCTTCAATTGGAACTTTTTGAGCAACGAGTCCTTGAATGGAGACTATGCTTTTATCACGTTAAATGGCCTATCCGAATTGGGTAACAGCGCTGCTACGCTGTTGACCTCAAACATGCCGTTTCTGAAAGAGACAGGTTACCAAACATTCTCTTATACTGTAACAACCTCTGGTACCTACACCCTCAGAATTGGCGTTGTTGATGTCAATGATTTTAATGAAACTTCTGCCCTATTAATTGACGATGTAAAGCTAACTAGTACAGAGCCACCCAAATCAGTTCCAGAACCAACTTCTAGCCTTGGTATCTTATTATTTATCAGTTATCAGTTATCGGTTGTGAATTCATTTTTGAATCAATTGATAATTGGTAACTGACAACTGATAACTGATAAATGCGGAACTCGGGACTTGAACCCGAAAGTCCTTGCGAACACTAGAACCTGAATCTAGCGCGTCTACCAATTCCGCCAGTTCCGCGTTAAGGTATATTTTAATGCCTAATTTACTAGTATTGCTAAATAATCAAAATTAGTCAAGATTCTAAAAAAAATTTAAGATTTTTTTAGATAATTTCTACGATCGTATCAATTGCCAATAAGATTTGTGATAAGCATAGACATTTTTCCTCTTTCAGTTAGAATCAGAACCGAATTTTCCAACAATCTCGCGATCGAATTTTACTGATTTTGGAGGATAAAGCTATAAATTTCCCGCTTAACTCAACAAAAACCAACAATGTCAACAGCACCACAAATGAAACAGTTCTTGAAATTTGGGGTCGAGCCTCTTTGCAGGGACAGGTCAAAATTAGTGGAGCTAAAAATTCTGCTCTAGCTATTATGGCAGGAGCTATATTGTGTCCTACTGATTGTCGAATTAGTAATATTCCTTCTTTAGTAGACATAGGGCGCATGAGCCAGATTTTGCAAGCTTTAGGCGTGAAGTTAACGAGAAATGGAGATATTTTAGACATTAACGCTAGGGATATTGTCTCGCAAGAAGCTCCCTACGATATAGTTTCTCAACTGAGAGCTAGTTTTTTTGTTATCGGGCCGCTTTTAACTAGATTAGGAGTAGCTAGAGTTCCGTTACCAGGGGGATGTGCCATTGGTGCTAGACCAGTGGACCTTCACGTCAGAGGCCTGCAAGCTCTAGGCGCAGACGTTATGATTGAATCTGGCACAGTTCTTGCTGGTGTCAAAGGAAGAGGTGGGAGGTTAAAGGGAACAAAAATATATCTAGACTATCCCAGTGTGGGTGCTACAGAAACCATTATGATGGCAGCAACACTCGCAGAAGGGGAAACAATAATAGAAAATGCTGCTTGCGAGCCAGAAGTAGTCGATCTGGCAAATTTTTGCTGCTCGATGGGAGCAAAAATCAAAGGTGCTGGCACTCAGACAATTACGATCGCTGGAGTCGATCGCTTGCATTCGACTGATTACTCGATTATTCCCGATCGCATAGAAGCTGGCACTTTCTTAGTAGCTGGAGCGATCGCTAATTCAGAATTAGTACTAACCCACGTAATTCCAGAACACCTGAGTGCGGTTATAGCCAAGCTAAAAGAGATAGGCTGCCAAATACGCCAAGAAGATCTCAACTGTCTGCGCATTATTCCTGGTCATTTAAGGGGTACAAATATAGAAACCTTACCTTTTCCTGGTTTTCCCACCGACCTACAGGCTCAGTTTATGGCGCTGCTGGCTGTTAGTGAGGGGGATAGTTTAATTAGCGAAACAGTATTCGAGAATCGCTTACATCACGTAGCCGAATTAAATCGCATGGGAGCAAACATTTACGTTAAAGGCAATCACGCCATTGTGCGCGGCGTTCCTTTTCTATCTGGAGCACCAGTGCAAGCAACCGATCTGCGAGCCTCAGCAGCTCTAGTACTAGCGGGTATCGCAGCTAGAGGAAAGACTGTCGTTAGAGGATTGCAGCACCTCGATCGCGGCTATGAAAATCTAGAGGGAAAATTACGAAACCTAGGCGTGAATCTTCAACGAGTCACCCCTTAACTAATTTTGTCTCTTTTGCTTTTATGGGATGAGGTGGAATTTACTCCTATTTTCTCCTCATCTTCTTTATTGTTTTACTTCTCAACCAATAACAAACAACAAATTATAAATTAGCAGCAATTAAAGCTTAGATTTATGTCATAATTTGTTAAAGATATTTTAAGAAGATTTGCTTATCTCAAGTAATGAGCGAGCGACCAGAAGAAAAAACCCTTGCCGAAAAATCACCCGCCAGTTACGAATGTCGCGCCTGCGGCTACGTATACGAACCCAGTAAGGGTGATAGTAAAAATGATATTGCTGCAGGAACGCAGTTTGAAGATTTACCTAGCAACTGGCGTTGTCCCGTATGCGGCGCACGTTCCAACGTTTTTGTCAATATTGGTGCAACTGGCGCACCATCAGGATTTGAAGAAAATTTAAATTATGGTTTTGGGGTTAACCGTTTAACACCAAAACAGAAAAATCTTCTTATCTTTGGCGCTTTAGCTTTAGGCTTTTTGTTCTTTATAAGTCTATACGGTCTCAATTAAGCTAAAGCAGCCCTACACCAAAGACAGTTAGCACCATATTTTAGTGCTTGAAATAAATTGTTTGCAGTAACCCACCGAGGGATACTAGAGCAATTTGCCTTGATTACAGATTGGATGTTAGTAAACCTACTTTATGAGAAAACTGAAACAAATTGTAATAGTAATAGCGGTTTGCTTATTTTGTGCTAGTTGCAGTCAAGTCGCCTCGATCGACAATAATCCCTGGAAAGTAGTCGAGCTTTCTACCGATTCTACTTTGGCAGATGTAGATTTTACCGAAGACTTAAACCACGGTTGGTTGGTAGGAAGCAAAGCTACCCTATTAGAAACCACTGATGGGGGGGATAATTGGGAAGAAAAAACTCTAGACCTAGGAGACGAGAAAGTTAGTTTTACTTCTGTCAGCTTCAGCGGAGAAGAAGGATGGATTACTGGGGAACCGGCAATTTTGCTTCACACCGATGACGGTGGTAAAACCTGGTCTCGCATTCCTTTGAGTGAAAAATTACCAGGTTCTCCCTATCAAATACTCGCATTGGGGCCAGACTCAGCAGAGATGGTAACAGATTTAGGTGCAATTTATACAACAGAAAACGGTGGTCGCACCTGGAAAGCTATGGTACAAGGAGCAGTAGGAGTTGCTCGCAACATAAATCGATCGCGCGATGGAAAATACGTTGCTGTTTCTGCTAGAGGAAACTTTTATTCTACTTGGGAACCAGGTCAAGAAGAATGGACACCTCACCAGCGCACTTCTTCCCGTAGAGTTCAAAATATGGGTTTTAGCGAAGATGGCAACAATTTATGGCTCCTAGCTCGTGGCGGTCAAATTCAGTTTACTGAATCAGAAGATGTAGAAGATTGGGGAGATGTTGTTTATCCAGAACCTTCTACAAGTTGGGGTCTTTTAGATATTGCTTATCGCACAGAAGAAGAAATGTGGGTAGCTGGAGGTAGTGGTAACTTACTACGTAGCGTTGATAATGGCAAAAGTTGGGAAAAAGATCGAGAAGTAGAAAAAGTTCCTTCTAATTTTTATAAAGTTCTATTTATAACACCTGAAAAAGGATTTGTTCTCGGTCAGAGAGGAATTTTACTCAAATACGAGCCATTAGAAGAAGCAACATAAATACTCGACGATAGCTATCGAAAATAACTGATTGCTTGTCATACTAAGGCCATTTCCCATATTTTTTGTCCAAAAAAGCCACACAGTTAAAGTGCGTAACTTTTGACTTAAAATAAGTTAGAATAAAAAAATGGTACATTTTAGGTTACATCTTTAGAGATGGGTCGATCGTAAGTGTCAAGCGGGATAAATTGAGGATGTAGGTGCAAGTCTTGTCCGAACCTCACCTCGATCGTTATGATGATAAAAAACAGCCAAAACTTGCAATAATTTAGACTCTAGGATTAAAATATTAGTCCAAAATAAAAAACAAGAGTCACAAAATAATTTTGTTTTGGGGTTTGTAATAAAAAACCCTATGTCTTAGCAACTAGGGCTTCTGCAAGTAAAAATAGCTTAATAGGTCTCAATAAAGCTCGCAGATAGTTCGTAACTTTATAATATAACAGGAGGAAAACCAACAATGTCCAGTGGTTCTACAGGAGAACGTCCCTTTGCAGATATTATTACTAGCGTTCGCTATTGGGTAATTCATAGTATTACAATTCCCATGTTATTTATCGCTGGTTGGCTATTTGTAAGTACTGGCCTAGCATACGACGCTTTTGGTACCCCTCGCCCTAATGAGTATTTCACTCAAGATCGCCAGGAAATACCAATCCTTTCCGATCGCTATGAAGCAAAAAATCAAATTGAAGATTTTAATAACTAGTTAGTAAAAAAAAGGAGAACATTATGACTAGTGGTACTAATCCAAATCAACCAATTTCTTATCCAATTTTTACTGTTAGGTGGCTAGCAGTCCACACTCTAGCCGTTCCCAGCGTCTTCTTTGTAGGCGCGATCGCCGCTATGCAATTTATTCAAAGATAGGAGAAGAAATAAAGATGGAAAGAAATCCAAATCCAAATAAACTACCAGTAGAACTAAACCGTACTTCTCTATACTTGGGTTTACTTCTAGTTGCTGTGCTTGGTATTCTATTTTCCAGCTATTTCTTCAACTAATTCTAATAATTAGGAGGTTAAAAAAATGTCTGGAGAAGCAAGAATTCCATTATGGATCGTAGCTGTTATTGCCGGCTTAGGTGCAATCGCTGTCCTAGGTGTTTTCTTCTATGGTGCCTATGCGGGTGTAGGCTCCTCTTTGTAGTAAATCAAAGCAAAATTTAATTTAAATTTTAAAGACCGCCTGTTTGTTTTGAGCTAGCGGTCTTTTTATTTTTACCTAAAATTTTTTTTAAATTGAGATTGTATAATCAATGATCTTTAGCTTGTAATTATGTTTTAAAAGTAGTATTTTTGTTCGTTATGTGTTATGTTACTAATTGAGAAAAACAGCTACTTGCAATCCCTAAGTAAGAGTCGATGGGTCAGGAATTTTATATCGAGGGGTATGGAAATCCGCCAACTTACTTTTTGCAATCAGCGCTGGAAGAATGTCAAGAAGCTCGTGGGTACACAGGGATATTTGAAGAGAATAAAAACTTATTTGACTTATTAAACAATAAAGGTTATTATGGTTGTATCGTCAATGCTTGACGAGAGCAGTTGAGAGGTTAAATTGTAAGGTGTAGGGTTTTTGAGGAGATAAGGAAAAAGTATAGTTCAGATCGACCTCACAACCTAAAAATTGCACGACACGCCACATCCTAACCACATAACAGGTCTAGCGAAGTGTTTGTAACAAAAACTAGATTTCCCGTCTACATCAATAATTCTTTAGATCGTAAACCGAGGCATTAATGGCTCCTAGCACTATTACAAACAATCCTGAAAAAGACAAAGCTTTAAGCTTAGTATTAAACCAAATCGAGCGCAATTTTGGCAAAGGCTCAATTATGCGCTTGGGAGACGCTACCCGCATGAGGGTAGAAACAATCTCTACTGGCGCACTTACCCTAGACTTAGCATTGGGTGGTGGATTGCCAAAAGGCCGGATAATTGAAATATACGGTCCTGAGAGTTCGGGTAAAACAACTTTAGCACTACACGGGATCGCCGAAGTCCAAAAAGCAGGAGGAGTAGCTGCTTTTATTGATGCCGAACACGCATTAGATCCTATTTACTCAGAAGCTTTAGGGGTTGACATTCAAAACCTATTTATTTCTCAACCAGATACAGGAGAAACAGGCTTAGAAATAGTCGATCAGTTAGTGCGATCGGCAGCAGTAGATATTATCGTAATTGACTCGGTAGCGGCTCTAGTACCTCGAGCAGAAATTGAAGGAGAAATGGGCGACAATCAGGTGGGACTGCAAGCTCGTCTGATGAGTAAAGCACTGCGCAAAATTGCTGGAAACATTGGCAAATCAGGCTGTACGGTTATTTTCCTCAACCAATTACGGCAAAAAATAGGAGTTACTTACGGTAATCCAGAAGTGACTACAGGAGGAACAGCCCTCAAATTCTATTCCTCAGTGCGTTTAGATATTCGTCGCACTCAAACCCTCAAAAAAGGCAGCGAAGGCGAATATGGCAATCGCGTTAAAGTAAAAGTGGCTAAGAATAAAGTTGCACCTCCTTTTCGCATTGCCGAGTTTGACATCATTTTTGGTACCGGAATTTCTCGCCTAGGATGTATGTTAGATTTAGCCGAACAAACAGGGGCGATCGTCCGCAAAGGAGCTTGGTATAGCTATAACGGTGATAATATTGCTCAAGGTAGAGATAACGCCGTCACTTACCTAGAAGAAAAACCTCAATTAGCGATCGAAATAGAAAAGCAAGTGCGAGAAAAACTAGATATGAAAACTTCGGCTTCTGACAATTCAGTCGATCTACCTTCAGAAGAAGAAGAACAAGAAGAATAAACCACCAAAATGCGCGGGGGGCTACGACCTCAGCGTAACGGGTCGTAGGGGGATAGCGCGTTGATTTCAACCCTTCGATGCAGTTTACTATTAAGGTCTACGTCTGCTTTCTGCCTTTTCTTCCCAGCGAAATAACCAATACATCAGCGCTACTACGCCAATTTGTACAGCTAAGTTAGGTAAGGTAGAAGAGACATTTTTTCCAGCAGCTAACTGGGTGAGGAAAATAAAAGCACCAATTAAACCAGAGGCTCCAAAAGAAAAATAGATAAATTTTCTCAAACCTCTATAGGGAGCCTCTGCTTCTGCTTTTAGTCGCGCGTATTTTTCTGTGCCAAGTTGCTGACGACGATTGTTAAGTTTATTGCTGGGTTTTTCCGTAGGTGAATCTGCCATTAGGTTTTTTGCGACGTTTTCGGACCTTTAGATTAAGAATTATAACGCACGAAGCTCAACCTCGCAGTGCAATTGGGCTGAGTGTCTGTCTAGTAACTGAATCTCTTAGCTATAATAAATTTGAGAAACTGCCGGAGTAGCTCAGGGGTAGAGCATTCGATTCGTAATCGAACGGTCGTCGGTTCAAATCCGATCTTCGGCTTAACTGTTCGATCGCGGTAGAAATAAAAGATAAGCCACAAACAGCATAGAAAGTAATATTATAATTCTGAGCGTTCAGCAATCTCGATCGCCTTCGACTAGAGAATTTTTGCCAAGGGGCTTTGTAAATAAGACAATTCTTGAGAAAATCTCTATTTAGTTAGTTAACAGCAAAAAAAAATAGTTATGCCCATTATTAGATCGGTATTCTCTTTGATTTTGGTACTAGTTACCGTTTTATTAGTAAGTTGCGGTAGTCCTCAAGCAACCGAACCCACTACCTACAGTGCAGAACAAATTGAAGAAATTCAGAGCTTTTTAGAACCCGTACTGGTTTCAAGAGAGCGGATGAAGGAACTAGAAAGTCTCATCAATGACGAAAATTGGATAGACACAGATAATTTGATTCACGGTCCCTTAGGATCTTTGCGACGAAATTTGAGGTATTTATCAGATAATCTTCTACCAGAAGACCAAAAAAGAGCCAAACAATTAAGTAAAGAGTTATTTGCTGATATCGAAAGAATCGATGTTGCTGCTAAAAATCAAAACTACAGCGCCGCAGTACAGCAATACACTCAAACAATAAGAGACTTCGATACTTTATTGGATCTAATTCCTACTTCCGAAGATACATGAGCCAAGTTGCCGTAATTGGATGCGGCGTAGTTGGAGCCGCGATCGCCTACGAGCTCAGTCTTGTCGTTGGGTTAGATGTTACCCTATTAGACAAACAAGCTCCGGCATCGGGTTCCACTGGAGCAGCACTTGGGATTCTAATGGGCGCAATTAGCCACAAAACTAAGGGTCGATCGTGGCGACTGCGTCAAACTAGTATGCAGCGCTATGAAACCCTTATTCCTGAATTAGAAGCTATAACTGGAGAGATTATCCCTTTTAACCGTCAAGGTATTCTCATGCTTCGTTTTAATGAAGAAGATGAGGCACAGTGGGATAAGTTAGCGGCAATTCGTCAATCCCAAGGTTACAATCTCGAAACTTGGGATCGCAAACAACTGCAAGAAAAATGTCCCCACATCGCTAGTGATAAGATTCTCGGCGCTATTTACTCTCCCCAAGACAGACAAGTTAATCCTCAAATTTTGACAACAGCTCTAGTGGCTGGAGCCGCCAAAAACGGCGTTAACTGTCGATTTGGTGTAGTTGTAGAAAATGTTAGCTCGACTGCCCTTGCAGGCTCAAATATACGCCGCTGCTGCCAGATTCATACCAGTGCTGGAACAATAGAAGTAGATTGGTTGGTAATAGCTGCTGGTTTGGGTTCAACTCCTCTGACCGCTTCCTTGGCAGAAAAAATAGATATTCGTCCAGTGCTGGGGCAAGCATTACATTTAAAGTTAGATCGACCCATAGGAAATTTAGATTTTCAACCAATTATTACTGGGGACGACATTCATATCGTACCTTTAGGTGGAGGAGAATATTGGGTAGGAGCAACGGTTGAGTTTCCCGATAGCGCAGGAGAAGTCGTGGCACAAAAGGAGTTATTAGAACAAGTCAAACAGCAAGCGATCGCCTATTGTCCCGCTTTAGCAGATGCGATCGTCATTAATACTTGGTCTGGTAAACGTCCTCGTCCAGAAGGACAACCCGCGCCTATTATTAGGGAACTACCTGGATATAGTAATGTTTTACTAGCTACCGGTCACTATCGTAATGGCGTATTACTCGCACCTGCTACGGCGCTAATCATTCGAGACATGTTGACGCTCCCCCGTTAACTTCCTGTCGTCAATTTAACGGGGGATTCTTGCTTCAATGACTCTTGACTAGATCGGACAGATTTAACTGCACAATCCCCGCCAGACCGTCTCCACAAGCTTTTTCTCGGACGGTACGCCCTACCGCCACTAGTCCTCTTTGCATTATTATTTTTGCCGAATTTGTATCTCTAGATTCAGTATGATTACAATACTGGCAAATATGCATCCTTTCGTTCAAGGCTTTTTTACCAGTATGCTTGCCACATTTTGAACACTCTTGAGATGTTCCGTCTTTGTTTACTTTTAGGTAAAATTTTCCTCTTTTCCAACAGACAAAAGGCAAAACATCATTAATAAAACCACCAATACCTGAATCCAGAGATTGCTTACAAAATAAGCTTTTTGACCAAGATTTAAAGTTAATATCTTCGACAAAAATATTGTCAGCTCTATCGCAAAGATAATGAGCTAATTTGAAATGCCAATCTCTTCTAGTATTAGCTACTTTTTCGTGGAATAAAGATATTTTGTTTTGTAGTTTTAACCAATTACTAGACCATTTAGTTTTCTTTTTCAGTCGTCGCTGAAGTGTTCTCAACTTCTTAAGCTGACTTCGAAGAAACCTAGGGCTTTTGATTAATTCTGTTGTTGTAGCTAGAAATGACTCAATTCCTGCATCGATACCAATTGATGTTTTACCTGCTATAGGGTCGGGCACAGATTCTAATGACTGGAAAGTAATCATTAGATAGTAGCCACTAGCCCTTTTGACGATTTGAAATTGCTTCGGTGTAAAACCACTCGGATACTCTCTTGAACGCCTAATTTTTATCCAACCAATACTTGGCAATTTAACCTTATTGGCATCTAAACAATTGTTTCCTAGCTGTGGAAAAACTAGACTTCTAAATCTATTCTTTGATTTAAAACGAGGAAATCCTCGTTCTGGCATCTTAAAGAAATCAGACCAAGCTTTATCTAACCTCTTGATAACTTGCTGTCAACATTGAGCATTTACTAGCTTTAAATGAGGAAATTTCTTTTTAGCTTCAGTTAGAGACTTAGCTTGTTTATTATAACTAGGAAAAGGAGTATCTGCAGGAATTATATACTCGGAAATAATCGAACATCTATCTACTCTTGACTTACGAGATTCAAGCCAAGCTAATCTTTCAGCATGAGCATAATTGTAGACTCCACGACAAATATCTAAGTACTGTTCTATTTGCTCAACTTGCTTTTTAGATGCCTTTATCTTGAATCTATAAGTAAAAGTAATCATTGCTCGACCAATAATGATATATTAGAAGCATATCATTTACCGATATATAACGAAGTAATAAAGTTATCGTAAAAGGGGACTTTAATAAAAATGATTTCCTTGTTGACTTTCGCGTTTTTTTGTTGGGCGCGATTCATCTCGCCGTTAAAACATTGGGCGCGGCGACAACTGCGTTGTCTTAAATCGCCCTCGTTTTTAACGGGAGTCCTCTCGCGCCATTTAGGATAGAAAAAAGCGCTCCATGATTACCAGTATTCAGAATCCTTCTGTCAAACAGATGCGTAAATTGCATAGTGTCAAGGAGCGGCGCAAGCAAAATTTAATTCTGTTGGAGGGAACTCATTTAGTCGAATCGGCTTGCGAGCTAAATTACTCTTTAGTGAGTGTTTTTTGTACTCCTTCTTGGCAAGAAACTCATCCTCAGTTGTGGGAGAATGCTTGCCAAAAATCTCAGCGAGCCGAAATAGTTACCCCAGAAATATTAAGAGCGATCGCCACTACAGTCAATCCTGACGGAGTGGTTGCAACTGCACCGCGAAGAAGTACGTCCCAAATCTCTCTCGATCGGGTTCAATTGGGATTAGTTCTAGAAAGGTTGCAAGATCCAGGAAATCTAGGAACTATTATTCGCACCGCAACTGCTGCCGATGTCGATGCTTTATGGTTGAGTGAAGATAGCGTAGATCTCGAAAATCCTAAAGTATTGAGAAGTTCTGCTGGAGAGTGGTTTAAACTGCCAATGGCAATTAGTACCGACCTATTGGAATTAGTTAAAGATTATCGATCGCGAGGAGGACAGGTAATAGCTACTTTACCCCAAGCACCTTTGACTTACTGGCAAATAGATTTTACTCTTCCTACTTTGATTTTGTTAGGTAATGAAGGTGGGGGACTCACAGAAGAGTTGGTTTCTTTTGCAGACAAACAAGTGAAAATTCCTCTAGGTGGGGGCGTAGAGTCTTTAAATGCCGCGATCGCTGCTGCTTTATTATTGTACGAAGCAAAAAGGCAAAAAAATTATTAAGCTTTTTTATTATCGTTGTAACCCATACCATTTGCTTCGGCGTAGCGATGCATAAAGCGCATGAATCTTTCCCAATGGTCTTCTCTTTCTATTTCAAAGACGCATTCTACTCGCTTGAGATCGTCACCTTCATCGCCACCAAAGATAAATTTTAGAGAGGAAGGAGCCACGCTAATGGAACCTTCTGAGTCTACTAAGCGAACGTTTTTATAAAATTGCTTGGTAAAGCTGTTAAATTTTTCTATGGCTTTTAAAGAATCGAATGTCATCAAAACGCTTTTAACGCCCGTACTTTTATTTTGTCGCAAGCTTACATTGCTTAATTGTTCGGAAACTCCTGCAAAAAATTCTATAGATGGGGTTGGAGATGTCATGAAAAAATAATTGTTGCCAGTAAATATGTAAGTTTTATTATACAAATTAACCTGGGAAAAAAAGTGAAGCTCGAAATAGCTCGCAGTTTTGAGACTTCACTGTTTATTTTCGATCGCAAAACAATTATTCTGTTTGACCGCCTTGGATTTTAAGCAATAAAAATCCCCAAGCTAAACCTAAAAGAACTAGAACAATGCACGTGATGGCTCCGTTAAAAAGCATACTCTCAGCGCTCATATTTTCTCCTTTTGGGATATCTTTTATTTAAGTCTAGATACAGACACTACTTATCTAGGTACTTTAGCAACCTCAGAAGAATATTACCCCTGAATTTAACAAAAGCCTTAGGAATAGTGAATAAAAAGCGATGACTAGTAAATTAAAACCACACTTAGCTATTACTCTAGGGGATCCGGCTGGAATTGGGCCTGAGATTGTCCTCAAAGCTTTGGCAGATCCTCTAGTGAGGGAAAATTGTTCTGTAACAGTAATTGGCACATATTCCTTAATACAAGCAACTTATCAGCATTTATACCAAAAAGCCAACTTAGAAAAAGATAGACTAGCAAATCCACAGGATTTATCTATTATAGATATTCCTCTAGAGAACGAGGCGCAATCACTAATTGAAATCGGTCGGGGAAATGCTGCAAGTGGTGCAGCTAGTTTTTTCTATTTAAAAGAAGGGATCGATCGGACTTTAAAAGGTGAATTTCAGGGTATTATCACTGCACCTATTGCTAAGTCTTTGTGGAAAGCAGCAGGATACAATTATCCAGGTCAAACAGAGGTTCTCGCATCAGGTGCGGGTGTGGATAGATTTGGCATGCTGTTTGTAGCGCGATCGCCTCACACTGGTTGTATTTTGCGAACTCTTTTGGCGACTACCCACATACCTTTATCTGAGGTACCTTCAGTTTTAAATCCTCAGTTGATGTCTGCTAAACTCGACTTATTGATAAATTCTCTCCGTAAGGATTTTGGTATCGACGCACCTAAAATTGCTATTTCTGGTCTAAATCCCCATAGTGGAGAGGAAGGGCAATTGGGAACCGAAGAAAAAGATTGGTTGATTCCTTGGTTAGAACAAGAAAGGCAAAAACGTCCTTTATTAGAGTTAATTGGCCCCGTACCTCCCGATACTCTTTGGGTTAAACCTGGTCGCGCTTGGTATGGAGACGATCGCGATGGCAAGAGTAATATTGCTGATGCCTATCTTGCTTTGTATCACGATCAAGGTTTAATTCCCCTGAAATTAATGGCTTTCGATCGAGCTATTAATACCACCATAGGTCTTCCTTTTATCCGCACTTCTCCCGATCACGGTACTGCTTTCGATATTGCTGGTAAAGGATTTGCCAATGCTAATAGCATGAAAGAAGCGATTAATTTGGCTGTAGAATTAGTCAGAAGACGAATCTAAGTTATCGATTTAGTAGTTGAGTAGTAGTATCTTGCTTGTTGAGATCTATTCCTGCTTTCTTCATCACCTCAGATGCCACTCTAAGAGCTCTCTCTTTACCTAAAGTTTCTTCTACTTCTAGCAAGTAACTATCTTGTAGAAGTTTTATTCTAATTATTTCAGTAGAAAACCCTTGTTGCAAACACTTTTGTGCTAGCAGCTTTAGTCTTACTTTTTCTAAAATACTCATAATTTTTTCTCATCCTTTATAAATCTTTTAATTATGTTTTTTTTATGCTTTCTACTTTATTTTTACTTAATTGTCGTTACATTTATTGGTGATTTGTGTCTAGTAAACATGTGTTTACGATCGCAACAAACCTATTTAGACTTAAAAATATAAGTAAATATATGGAGATATTATTTGTTTAATTTAATTATTTTAACTTCAAAGTAAATTTTTATTCAACACTTTTAAGTGTTTGTACTTAGAAGTGTCGAACAAATCACTATTTTTGCTCCCCATTAGAGGCTGTTTCTTCGATACTGGTCAATTCCAACTGATAGCGATAAAGGGCTACAGGACGACCAGTCGCCATAAAATAGTCGGGATCTTGAGGAGATAAATAAATAGCTGTTACTTGGTCTGCCACTACTTTCCCTGGCTTCTCAAGCTGATAAGCAGTGGTTGTCTCCACTTGATTAATATAAATCTGAGAATTCCCTCGAAACACCTGCTGAGCGAGTTCTGTGGCTACAAATCGATCGGTTGCAGGGGTCTCGGTACCTCGTTTTGTGACTGTAGAGATAAGCAGGCGTTTTCCTGCTAAGAAAGTAATTTGTCGATTGGGATTATTGGGATCTACTTTAACTGATAAAACATCATTATCGCCTAAATAAGCGCGAGCAATTTCTAAGCCGTTAAAAGCGCGATCTGCAACTATCGGCTGTTCCCCTGGGAGAAAAAATAGCGGTCGTACGCTCATCTCAGAGAACAAGTATTGTTCTGCAAATCGTACCTCAAATTTGACTGGTCGATCTAAGTAAGAGCGATTTTTTTCAAACCCTGGAGTAACAATTTTCGGTGCTAAAGGTGCTATTTGCTCCACTAAGGTGCTCGTTACTTCCCAAGTGCCATCCATCCACTCAGGATACACTAAATCTCCTCTAGCAGCCCTCACTGGAGGTTTATTTGTCCATTGAGGAAATTGTTCTAAACGATCGCTTAATTGTCCTGCTAGAGCATCTGGACTACTCCAAAGGAACATCGTTATGACTAAGCAAATACAACCCCAAAATCTCATCTCAATTTAACTTTACTTATTTAAAATCTCATTAACTGTAATGTGTCTATTAACTATCAAATTATCAGTAATGAGCTTAGCAACAATTAGTATTATTATTCCAGTTTTAAACGAAGCAGCGATAATTAAAGATAGCTTAGCCAAACTCGATCGCTCTGTTGATGTAGAAGTAATTGTAGTCGATGGGGGTAGTAAAGATAATACAGTCTGTCTAGCACGAGAAACAGGGGTAAAAGTTATCTCTACTACTGCTGCTGGAAGGGCTAATCAAATGAATAAAGGTGCAGAAGAAGCCACCGGAGATATTCTTTTATTTTTGCACGCCGATACTCATCTACCGTCAAATTATCAAAAAACAGTTACAGAAGTACTATCTCAACCAAAAACTATTGCTGGTGCTTTTTCTCTAGCAATTGACTCGAGACAACGTTCCCTAAGGGTTGTGGAAAGAGCTGTCAATTGGCGATCGCGCTATTTTTCTCTTCCCTACGGCGATCAAGCTATCTTTTTAAAGAAAAGTGTATTTCAAGAAATTGGAGGTTTTCCCAATCTACCAATTATGGAAGATTTTGAATTAATCCAAAGGCTCAAGTGCAGAGGTAAAATTGCGATCGCACCAGCAGCAGTATTAACTTCAGGTCGTCGGTGGCAAAAATTAGGTGTCTTCAAAACCACTCTGATTAACCAACTAATTATTTTCGGCTATTATTTGGGGATTCCTCCGCAAAAATTGAAGCGTTTGTATACGGGAATCACAAGTAATACTAAGGAGACGGGTTGATGGGAAACGGGGTGATGGGGAAACACAATAAAAATAAGTTAACAAACAGAAAACTTAATCTCCTAGTCCCCTAGTTTCCCCTTCCCTGAATAATCTAGTATTTCTGGATTATATAAACCCAATCCTTATATTTTGGTTCGCGATTTTCTGTAATTGCTGTTAGCTTATCTTTGATTTTATCAGTAATTGGTCTATTCTTTGATAATTGATAATTTTCTATTTTGTTTACCGGAGTAATTTTAGCTGCAGTACCGCAGAGAAAAACTTCATCAGCGATGAAAAGCTCGGACTTATCTACAGGTCTTTCTGTAGTAGTAATTCCTAAGTCTTTTGCAATAGTCATAACACTATCTCTAGTGATACCTTCTAGAATATCTTGGTCGAATCCTGGAGCTATTAATTGCTCATTTCTCACTATAAATATATTCATCCCAGTAGCTTCGCATACTTTGCCCTGAGAGTTCAGTAAAATTGCTTCGTCAAAGCCAGATTCTACCGCTTCTGTTTTAGCCAAAGAAGAAGTAATATAGGCTCCACTAACTTTACCTCTTAAAGGTAAACTGCGGTCTTCCTGGCGATGCCAAGAACTAATTCTACAGTTAATGCCATCAGGAGATAAATAGTCTCCTAATTCTAAACCATAGATCAAAAAGTCTTTTTCTATTTTATGAAGTCTGGGGGCAATCCCTAGCCCAGAAGTATAAATAAAAGGTCTGATATAAAAAGAAGTATCTGGAGTATTTTTCTTGACGAAATCAATAATTAAACTCTCGATTTTATCTGCTGGTAAATCGTAGTGGAGGAATTTAGCGCTGTTACTTAATCTTTGAGCGTGACGGTCTAATCTAAATAATAAAATTTGTTCTGGGTTTTGGGGATCTGGAATTCCTCGCATTCCTGCAAAAGCACCCGTGCCATAATGTAAAGCGTGAGTGGCGATCGAAATTTGAGCTTGCTCGAAAGGAATAAATCTATTTTGGAAGTAAGCAATAGGTAGAAAGTTATGCATAGTTATCTGGTTTTACTTCTAATTTAACTAGCTTGGCACGAGTGTGGAGTTGAGGGACACTTCTTTAAAATAAAAGATGGTTGAAGCTATAAGGATTTAGCGCTTTTGGTCTTAAGATTTACTGTTGTAATGGCCGTTAACCTTAGTTATTAAATCCCGATCGTCAACTTCCATAAATTCTACTGCTAATAATCCTTTAACGCTGCGGTAGATAAGAGATTATCAAATTGTTTACTCCTACTAAAATTTGTACGGGTTCAAATTTAAGCGAGATAAATTTAATTTCCTCAGCGTAATGAACCATAATAGCATCTAACGCCGCAGTTATTCCAATCTTCAATCCACTTTTGAGCAATCTTAAGGGCATCTGGTTCGGCGATCGTCATGGTTTATGTTTATCTTAAGAATGTTATTTGATTGATTTTAATATCAAACTGCCAAGTTGAGGAAAATTAATAATTTGACACTTAGACCATCTACACCAGACTGATAACTATCAACGAGAGTGTGGGGAGTGTGGGAAGAGGGGGGAGTGTGGGAAGATTAATTAATCGCAGTAAGAATAACTTTCATAGCATACAAATAAATCCATCTCCCCACACCTCCTACACCTCCCACACTCCCCACACTTCTTTATTGGCGTTCGCCGTTGGCTGACAACTGTTAAAGATATTTCATTTCTCATCTTCAATTTATTGACAAATATTCTTAATAAGCTTATATTAAATATCAAGTGTTCTCCTCTTGAGGATCGGCAGGTGGGAGCGAAAGCATTGTAAGGCTGCTCCCCTGTTTTTTTTTCCTAGGTTGGCAAATCAGAAAAAGCACTTAGACAAGTGCCTCTAAGGTTGCAGCAACAACTCGATAATCAGAATCGGATCGCAACTTCATTAAAGCTTCTCGAGCTCGTGGCGAGTCAAAGTAAGTTAAAATCAATGCGACTTGTATCCTTATTTCGACTGTCCTAGAGGTAGCTAGGGAAAGAAGGATTTCTAGAGCCTCCTCAGCTTGGGGCGTTCCTTCTAATTGACCCATTGACGCGATCCCTGCTTGCTTAACAACTAAATCGAGACCTTCGATTGCTAAACGACAGAATTTTAAAAGAATCTCAGAATATTCAGTTTCCGATAAAGCAGCTAAAAGGCTTTGTCGCACGAGCCAGTGAGTATCTCGTTCAAATAATTTGCTCAGATGGGGCATGGCTCGATCGCCATATTTAGCAAGAGAATTAGCAGCTTCAGCTCGGACATTAGGATCGGTGTCAAATTCAATTAAGTCAACTAAGGCTTCAAAAGCTTCTTCAGTTTGCTTGTTTCCCAGTCCCATAGCCACAAAAGAGCGAATCACAAATTCTTTGTCATTAATTCGCCGTTTTAGTAAAGGAACGACAACTTCAGGGGCGTAGTGTCGCAATTCAGTAATTGCCTTCATTCGGTGTTGAGGATTGGTACTATCGAGATAAGTTTTAACAATTGTGAGCGGGAAGTCCTCAGCCTCAGCAAAGCGGGCTGAGGATGAGAGCGAACCCTTGATTTCACAGCAAAAGTGCTGTAAAATACATAACCAAGATAAAGCGGTATTTATGGGCGTGATGTAGCCGCATTCTGCGAACTCCCCGCTATTGCCAAAGGCTAAGACTGCTAGCTCAAATGAGCTAATCAACACTTGGATAGCGAGTAATGTAGTTATCCGTAGATAAAACAAAAGTGTTGTAACCAAAAAATAATTATGAGACTGGGTCAGGCGGACTCCTGCCTGTGGAGGGAAGGTAAATCCAAGACTGAGCTTGCTTGGTCGAGGTTCATCCCCTTGAAGCGGGAAATCCCGAAGACGAATAAGACCGTCTCCGAGTTGAGTTGAATTGGGAATCC
>JASJDA010000411.1 GCA_030065755.1 Prochloraceae cyanobacterium
GTTGAAATTTTTTGGTTCGAGCTTTGGGTTTAAGACCCCCGCTAAAATTATGTTTAACGGCATATTTTTAGTTGGCGGTTACAATCCCCAACTAAAAAAATACTTCTGACTTCTGACTTCTGACTTCTGACTTTTTGAACTTGCTCTTCACGGCACTTACGGCATAATGTGGCTGTTTAAAGACCTTATTTACCCAGACAAAAAATGGGAACAAGAAATTCCTATCTTCGCAAGTGTCTTTGTATTTGGCCTGATAAGCTTATATTGGGTAGCACCTTTTATACTTATAAGTAGTGGTTCTGAACCTTCTAATATTCTAATTGCTGCTGCTATTTCTCTCAACATATTTGGTGTATTTCTCCATTACAGTAGCGATGCCCAAAAATATTACACACTTAAGTATAAACCTGGATTAATTACGGAAGGATTCTTTGCTCGTTCTCGTAATACTAATTATTTAGGAGAGATATTAATTTATTTTAGCTTTGCCATGCTGGCTCAACACTGGCTTCCTTTTGTTATATTAGGGCTCTTTATCAGTATTATGTTTATTCCTAATATGCTGGCAAAAGATAAATCTCTCTCTCGCTACCCCGAATTTGAACAGTATAAAACTAATTCGAGTTTATTGTTACCCAAACTGTTCATAGGTAAATCTCAAGAAAAACCAGAATCAACAGCAGTTTAAAACAGTAACTAAACTCGACTCTTAATTTGAATTTGGTAATTATCTTTGATTCTTCTGATAGGAAACTGTACGAATTGCGCTTTTCCTGTTAATTTCCAATCAAACATACCCAATACGTGAGATGTAAATAGTTTAGCAATAACCATCGCCATTTGAGCGCCTAAGCACCCGTGTACCCCTCCTCCAAATGGGATATATTCGTACATTTTTCCCTCATCAGAGTCGGGGAGAAAGCGATCGGGAATAAATTTTTCTGGTTCCTTAAAATGTTCTGGGAGAATATGAGCAATTCTCGGTTCCGCAATGACGGTACAGCCTTTCTCGTAAAGTATACCGTCGGAGACTACCGATCGAGTGAGTTTGCGGTTAGCAGTGGAACTAGGAGGCAAAATGCGCAATGTCTCTTTAATAGTTGCCTCTAAAAAGGTCATTTCCTGCAAATGTTCGATCGAGATATTTTTAATCTCAGATTGTTCTTCTCGCAACCGATCGAGTACTTGCGGATGTTGTCCTATTTGATAGATAATCGAACCAAATAATCCAGAAATTTCGTAATGAGATCCCCACAATTGCAACAAACATTGATTTTCAATTAATCGATCGCTAAATACTCCGTCGGGGTTTTCTTGCTGAGATGCTAGCATCATCGAGAGGAAATCTTTGCTGGGATCGATCGCCTCGGTATCTTTTCTTCGCTGACTAATTACCGCACTCATAAACTCAATTAGTTTGGCGCGGGCTTTTACTCCTCTACCATATGCAGTAAGTGGGGATTCCCATTTTAATAAGGAAAAAAAGCCATTAAAGAAAGTTTGGTATAAATTCTTCAATTCTGCTTTAGAAGTAACGGGAAGTTCTGAAATATTCTCTTGGGAGTCATTCAAATTAATTCCAAGTAACAGAGGAACTAATATATCAAAACAAATCTCTTCTACTTCTGGATATAGTGCTATGGTTTTTTTGTTTTTCCAACCCTCGATCGCCTGTAAAATAGTTTTATTGATGTGGGGTAGATATCCTTCAAGCGCGCGACCAGCCAGTCCTGGACGTAATGCACTTTTGCGCTGGCGATGGAGATCGGGGCGCTGAAACAAGCTGTATTCGCCAAACATAGCCATGGTTGTTGGCAGTAAAGATATTTCGGTATATTGGGAGTCTCCATTAAATACCATTTGATTGGCTTTAGCGGAACCCACAAAAATAGTAGTGCCCCCAAAAACCCCTGTTTTAAAAACAGGGCCATATTTTTGCCAATTTTCTCGACAAAACTTATCTGGATTGGCTATGTAATTGAATGTATCGTACCATTTTGGCTGGCGTGGTGGAGTAACAGCCCCTGATGGTGGTGCTTGTTCGTCTTCTAGTATAAGTATCTCGCTCTGTTGTCGATCCATCTTTTTTTTTGCAGCATTAACAATACAGTGTATCCTCAAACAAATCTTCACAAGAAACCTGGATAATTCCTCTCAATCCTAAACTTTCTAGGTGGGATATCCAGGCTTCGGGAGTATCTTCGATAAGTAATAAACCGATCGCTCGCGCCACATCTGCTACCCAGGGAACTGTCGAAATCCGATACCCTTGCCAGTTTACACCCAAAGATAGCCAATCTGGTACTTGAGTTCGATCGAAGTCAGTAGATAAATCGTAGTCTGCCCTAAAACAGTAGATTCGGCTGTAGTTTCTCATCTGATATCTTAAATGATCCTTATCTAGCTTAATTAAACTCAAGATTTTCTGGGACGATCGAAGTTCAAAATAAAGGTAAGACGCTTCGCGAGAAGATCAAACTATGTCACAACCAACTATCGAATCCGTTCTTAAAGAAAAGCGTTTATTTTCTCCTCCTGCTGAATTTTCTCAGAATGCCCATATCAAAAGTATGGAGGAGTACAGTCAACTCTACGACAAAGCCAAAGCAGATCCTCAACAGTTTTGGGCAGAATTAGCAGAAAAAGAACTAGACTGGTTCGAGAAATGGGATACAGTTCTAGATTGGCAACCACCTTTTGCTAAATGGTTTGTTGGCGGAAAGATTAATATTTCTTACAACTGTCTTGACAGACACCTAAAAACCTGGCGCAAAAATAAAGCAGCTTTAATTTGGGAAGGGGAACCAGGAGACTCTCGTACTTTAACATACGCTCAACTGCATCGAGAAGTGTGCCAAATGGCAAACGTACTGAAAAAGTTGGGAGTGCAAAAAGGCGATCGAGTGGGGATATATATGCCCATGATTCCAGAAGCAGCGATCGCTATGTTAGCCTGTGCTAGAATTGGCGCGCCCCACACTGTTGTTTTTGGCGGCTTTAGTTCCGAAGCCCTCAAAAATCGCTTGCTGGATGCGGAAGCTAAGTTAGTTATAACTGCCGATGGAGGTTTTCGCAAAGATAAAACCGTTCCTCTCAAACAACAAGTAGATTTAGCCTTAGCTAATAACGGCGTACCAAATGTAGAAAACGTCCTCGTGGTACAGCGTACTAAAGAAAAAATTGAGATGGAATCGGGACGAGACCATTGGTGGCACGAATTACAATTAACTGTATCTGCAGATTGTCCTGCCGAACCAATGGATAGCGAAGATATGCTATTCATTCTCTATACTAGCGGCACTACAGGCAAACCAAAAGGGGTCGTTCACACTACAGGGGGATATAACCTCTACAGCCACATGACCCTAAAATGGGCATTCGACATCCAAGATACAGATATCTTCTGGTGTACTGCTGATGTAGGTTGGATTACAGGCCACAGTTACATAGTTTACGGGCCACTTTCTAACGGTGCAACAAGTTTGATGTACGAAGGTGCGCCACGAAAATCCAATCCTGGCTGTTTCTGGGATGTAGTAGAAAAATACGGCGTTAATATTTTTTATACTGCTCCTACTGCCATTCGCGCCTTTATTAAAATGGGCGAAGAGCTTCCAAAAGCGCGAGATTTATCTTCTTTGCGCCTGTTGGGAACTGTAGGCGAACCCATCAATCCCGAAGCTTGGATGTGGTATCAGCGAGTAATTGGCGGCGATCGCTGTCCTATTGTCGATACTTGGTGGCAAACTGAAACAGGGGGTTTCATGCTTACTCCTCTACCTGGTGCGACCCAAACTAAACCAGGTTCTTGCACTTTTCCATTCCCTGGCATTATTGCAGAAGTAGTAGATTTAGATGGCAATCCAGTTGCAGATAATCAGGGAGGATATTTAGTAATTAAGCATCCCTGGCCTGGTATGATGCGTACAGTCTATAAAAACCCAGAGCGTTTTCGCCGCACCTATTGGGAACACATAGCGCCAAAAGACGGACAATACTTATATTTTGCAGGAGATGGGGCGCGACAAGACGAAGACGGTTATTTTTGGGTTATGGGTCGCGTCGATGACGTGATTAATATTTCTGGTCATCGTCTGGGAACTATGGAAGTAGAATCTGCATTAGTATCCCATCCTGCAGTAGCCGAAGCTGCAGTAGTAGGAAAACCAGATGAAGTCAAAGGAGAAGAGGTTTTTGCTTTCGTCACCTTAGAAGGTAGTTACGATCCCAGCGATGATTTAGTTAATGAATTAAAACAGCACGTAATTAAGGAAATAGGCGCGATCGCTCGTCCTGGAGAAATACGCTTTACTGACGCAATGCCTAAAACTCGATCGGGTAAAATTATGCGTCGTTTATTGCGCAATTTAGCTTCAGGTCAAGAAGTTGTTGGCGATACTTCTACTCTAGAAGATCGCAGCGTCTTAGAAAAATTGCGAGGTGGTGTATAAACTCCTCTCAATAAGCTCCTAGACCCATCCCGATCGTTGTTTGTAGGGGATGGGTTTTGATTTGTCTGGGTGCGATCGGTCATAAGTTATACCAATTTGCTAAATGTTTGCTACATATCTTTATATCCCCCCTCTTCCCACACTCCCCACCCCTCCCACACTTCCCACACTCCTCTCCACAATTATTTGTAGCAAAGATAAATTAAATTGGTATTACCCAATACCTGAACTTCCCCCTGCTCCCCGCTACCAACACCAAACAATTTTTTGCTTAACCAAGCAGTATTGATAAGTTAGCCTATTCCCATAGTAAAGTTATATTTGAGCTTTTAACATTTCTATTAGTTTTATAAAAAAACATTGACAATAGCTTGACTTTGACCAAGATATTCTTTTTTTATTTGTTACCAATAACTTTTTAATACTTTTTTACACTTTTTCCCATACTTTTCCCAAAAAGATAGCAATAATAAAAGAAAAGAAGATGTAGTCAAATTAAAGCATAATAGCGATCTTGTATATAGGTACTAAAGATTAACGGTTGATAGTTAAGTATTAACGGCCAACAAATTCGTCAATAGTTTATTGCATAAATGCAATAACAGTGGCGATCGGAGTGGGGGAAGAGAAGGAATACTCTTGCTTTCACGGTTTGCCCTTTAGATCGTCTATTGTCTGGTCGATAGTGTAAACAACATTTTGAGTGTTTCGATTACCACCTGCACCACATTAAATGAGGTTTGACAAAGAATTTGCTAGGTCTAATTCAGATTTTACCAAAAAAGAAGAAACACTATGAAAGAGAATCAAAATAACATTAAACTAGACAGTCTAATCAAAAAGACTTTAGAACAGAAGCCACCTTCTAACTTTTACCCCGCGAATCTCTCAATCGAGCAATTACAAGCTGAAGTTAATTGGATGCTCCAGCACCTCGCTACACATCCAATTTATCAATACTTGAATTCACTTGAAGCGATCGAGTGCTTCATGAAATACCATGTCTTTGCCGTTTTCGATTTCATGTCTCTTCTCAAATCACTTCAAAATCAGATTACTTGTACTATAATAAACGAATTGCATAAGTCCGATGGAAAAATTAACATAACAACCATTGAAAAAGAGGCTTCTGTGGTCCTTGGGGCAAAAGCTGGGTTGGTTTTGGAGAGAGCGATCGCCGTAATTTCAAAACTTGTCCAGTGACTTCTCGGGAGCTTTCATAAGCACTCAAAATTTTATCTATAATTATCCATAGTTGTCTATAATGGATAAGTTTTGAGAGAGCGAGTTAAAGAATAAGCCAAGGCTAATATGTACGGGATTAAAGTTGAGCTAAAACTAAATAATTCTGAAAAAACATTAATCGAGCGTCATCTTGGTTTTAGTCGCTTTTGCTATAACTATGCTTTGTCTATCTATAATCAGCTAGACCACAAGCAAT
>JASJDA010000412.1 GCA_030065755.1 Prochloraceae cyanobacterium
TCCTCCTTGACCTTTTACTTCTATCAAAATTCCTTCTTGCTCTTCTGGTGACTTCTGAAGATCGCTAACCGCTACAAAATAACTTACTGATGAATTAACACTCATTGCTTCGAGATAATTAACATAGTTGCTCTCGGATTATAATCAACCTTAATCCTCTTAATTAGTATAGCCCTCGGGCGTAAGGCCATTCTTTATAACCAGTAATTTCACGACGTTTATCGAGATACTGTATTCGTACAGTAGCGAAGAAAAATCTAGAGCGAAATTTAAGGAGTCCAAAGATGCTAGCAAATATTTCTGGTTTTCTCCTCGCCATTGTTTTCTTTATTGGCATTGTTTTGACTACAATAAATAGTTCTTCGGTCTTGGCCGAAGAGGACTATCATCTGAAAAAATGGAACACGGCGTCCCTTTAGTCTGGAACCAGGAAGGAAAGGCAGTCAAAGTTGACAAAATTCCGGGAACCCGGCTAGGAAGTGGTAGTTTTAATTTAAATGACTGGTCAACAGCTTCAGGGGGGAGCTGGGAATATTGGTCTACTGACGGCACTACCGATGGTTTCACTGGACCTCCTTTAATCCCTCAAATTAACCGATAAAGTTTTACTCTCAAGTGTGGTAGTGTTGTAAAGATATTTAAATAATACTTCAATATCTTTACAACACTCGCTATAGACAGAGAAAGAAAAATATGTTGTGTTGCCCAGTAAATAAGAAAATAACTTATGAGTAACGTTGATGTCATTAAGGGTCTTTATAAAGCATTTGCCGAAGGGGATATTGATTCGGTATGTGCATTATTAGATCCCTGTATAGAATGGATTGAATCCGATGGAATCCCTTACGGCGGTGTTTTTCAAGGACACGAAGCAGTCGTGAATGGAGTCTTCGCCAAGATGGCCGCCGAGTGGGATAACTTTACAGCTCATGTGGACCAATTCATTGATGCCGGTGATATTGTCATTACTCTTGGTACTGACAGTGGTACTTTTAAAGCAACTGGTCAGAAGATGAGGGCACCAACCGCATCTATCTGGACATTAAAAAATGGCAAAGTAGTAAAATTTAGACAATATATTGATACTTTGGCAGTGGTCAGTGCCACTAACTAGCTTTTTCTTGTATCGAGCGCCCTCTTTATTCTTCGACCAAAAAAATAGCTGACTTTATTTTGGCAACTTTTAGTAGAACTGTTGTCAAGATTCAGCTGGGTGCGATCGCCACTCCTACCTTTTTTCCCAGTTCCACCAAGCAATTCCATAACTTTTCCTGGTTTTTCTGTATCAAAACGATCGCTTTTTCATGCCAGACTTTCTGGGTAACACCCCATATTTTATAATTACTTTAGCTTTTCTTTATTTTTAACTTAACCTCTTACTCTATTTCCATAAAGCTTCGTCAATTGATTTTGATTATTTTAGTGAAACAATATAATATTTTTTGGGAGCTAAAAAAATGGATTATTTTCTTCTACATTCTTTTTGGATTATGATTCAAGAAGCTCAAATAAAGACGTTGCTCAAATTTTTCCAAGAAAATGATTCTAATTTAGTAAAATCTTTAATAATTAGTCTGGAAAATAAACAAGGTGCTTTAAGGTTAAAACAATATCTGGCTTTGGTCAATTATACTTATTCGAGAATTGAATTAATTCGCGATTTAATTAATTTTCGTTTAATTGCATTAATAGACGAGCGTGAAGAAAATTATTTTCTCCTCAGTTAATCGATTTATTGATTATTACTTTCAATAGCAATGATAAAAGTCAGTAAAGTGGCACACAATATCCTTAGCATTAGCGATCGTCTCTGGTCGGCGAATGCTTTAAATTCATGGGAGCGGTCAAAATAAATGCTTTACTTGAAAAATATCCATGCATTTAATCTGATTCGATCTGTGCTTTATCATGAGGTTAATTAAATTCTTGGGCCGTAATTAATGTCTAATCGAGATAGCGTTGAACTTAAGGAAACTCGTCGCGGTGGGAATTAGCGATCGCACCCTGGCATATAATCCTCTAAAAACACAATATATCGCGCTGGCAACGCCTACTCCGCTTCATCCGAGCGTCAATTAATGGTCTTTATCTTTTATTCAATTTTAAAGCCGCCAATTATCACCCCGAGCCCCGCGTGGCAACGACCTCATTGATGAAGAATTGTCCTGGAGGACTACTGACCCCCTCGAACGGGGTCAATATCCTGACACGACCGAGGCCAAAACCGGCCGCAGCTGCAGGGATCTCCACCGTCGCGCTGGCATCCTCGGCGCCGCCCCTAACAAGCAGTGTGGCCGTTGGCGTCGAAGCATCCAAGTTGAAGCCGACCAAAAAAGCGATGGAAGTGTCGAACTCGTACGTGCCTTCGACGGTGCTGTCGTTCACGCGGATCTGGCCGTCAGCTAGCAAATCAATGTGCAGCAGTGTAAGCGGGGGAGCAAAGTCGGGAGTGTCAAAATAGACGGACATGGTTATGGGAGCGAAAGCTGGAATGTAGCCCACCAGCGCCACATTGCCCCCGGCGGTCACAGGTGACTCTAGCTGGCCCACGTATTCGGCAAGCGTTCCCACCGGGGATACCCGTTTAAGCTGAAGCCAGCGATCGGGTGATACGTCATTAATGGGGTTTTCAGCAATGAGGACCTGACCACTCACCCTTGAAATTCCGATTTCCGGTGGCCCTGGAGGCGACCCGACCGGCGTCGAATCAAATCTGTCCTGATAGACAACACTTGCCCCGCACCCGTAGAGGAGGACGATTAGGGACAACAGCAACACCACCAAGTACGTTGGCAACCTCTTTAGACCTAGGGACTTAATCTCTACTCTCCCAAGATACTCATCGAATGCTTTGTTGCCCATTTGTGGTTCTCCTGACCTTATTGAATAATGCTCTCCAGAATTTTTCCGTCTATTTTCCTTAATGATTTATGCTAGAGAAATTATCTTCAATTTTAATAAGTTTTTCCCAGCATGATTGATATTTTTTAATTTCTAGCTGTAGCGACCTGAAATCATAATCACCCCGACCCGAAATTATCCGCGATTTCAGACCACATTAAATGAAACTATAAAATCGCTTCGACCCACATTATCTGAAACCGAGACCAGATTAACTGAAACTGAGACCAGATTAACTGAAACTGAGACCAGATTAACTGAAACTGACCTGAAATTATAATTCTCGACCCACATTGACTGAAAATAAGCTGTATCCCTTATCAGCTCTATCATCTAGCTATTATCAATAAAGATGAGTGGTCAGTGTCCAATTTAAATGCTCTTTTTAGGCAAACGTTTGTATTTTTGATTTTGGGTTTTAATCAAACGCATAATGTTTGATTAAATATAAAAATAGGTTTTTTCCGATTCAAAAAATTATATTTTCAATCCCAAGTGTGCGATCGTGCTATTAAATGAAGGCAGAAGGCAATTAAAAGTAGAATTAAACTACTTTTAATTGGGGACTCGCACATTTACTTCGTAAATGAAGAGGGGACTTAAACCCAAAAGGAAGAAGGAAGAAAATACAAACTTTTTAAGCCTAAATAGCTCACTAATAACCTAACCTTCTGCTGTTCGCGCCTCTGCCCTCTGCCTTCCAAGGCGGAAGCCTTGTTAAAGGTGAAGAGTCATCAATTGGGCTGAAACAACAAATAGATCCAAACGTGGCTGCTAGAACTCTGGAAAGTCTTGGCTATGTTGTTATCGACCCCACAAAACCACCAACTGATGTTAATTAATTTGCACCAACCCCAAAGAGTCTAGCCAATCCTGCTAAAATTGCTACAACCAAAGATATTAATATTCCTCGATTAGTCCATTCAGCATCTCACGGTTCGCTCATTTTTTCTGGAGGAGCGAAAAATTGCCTATCAGTGAGTAATTCTGCTGATTCTCCGAGGCCGTTCTGACTGGACGAATACGATGAGCACATAGCTGTTCACGAGATTTTAGTTCATCTACGATGAAATCATATAATTCAAGGCGTTCGGTATAATTGGCTCCGGCTAATGCTAAAACATCGTTACGAGCGCCAATTAATTAAAATCTGAATATCGTCATGTAATTGCAGACAAATTAAAGAATTTGTATATCAATTGGTGAGTTTTAAAATGCAGTTTTCTATGCCAAAAATGAGAGCGAACGCTCGAAACTCTCCTTAAACCATTCGATATACCACAACTCCGTCACTTTCCCGATTGCCTATCTCAATTAATTCGTCCCGTTGCATTTGTAGAAGAAGGTCTTTCACTGTTTGAACGTCCTAGACAATCAGCTTTGAGACAATTGAATTTCCAGAGATAAGATTTTCAAAGCCTCAAGAGTTTGGAAGACGAGTCGATCGCTTAAAGTGTTTTGTTGATAATCAAGTAGAAAAGTTTTAAATAAGGTAAAATACTTGTAAAGTTGGGCAATCCATTGCTTTTCTTGGGGTTGAGGTGGGCGCTGATGAAGAAAATAGGCAATTTCTCGAATTAACATGAGAAAATGACGGGCAGTATTTAATTCGATGGGAGTAGTTTTAGAGGGAAGTTGATGGGGGTTTTGAAGACGGTAATTTCTTAGTTGTGCGGGGAGAGCCAGTAACATTGACTCAGTATGGTTTGATAAAAGAAGTGGATAAAATTTCTCGATCTCTGTAGCTAGATAATTATCAACAATAGAGTCAGTAACATCCTCTAAACAATTAGATACAGCTGGATTTTTTTTAACACCATCTTTCTCTAGATTATCTTTTAAGTTAATTTCATTGGTTAATGTTTCGGGAGTATCTGTTGTGGAGAATAATTGATTAATTTCCCAGTCTAATTGTTGCCAAATTTCCTGAAATTCAAGAGAATTAATTGAGTCTTTAAAAGAGAGAGCGTTGTTAATTAATAAGGGTTGATTTTCTGAAAGCATAGAAGATAATTTTAAGAGTTTTTTTAAATTATTTTTTTAACTTTTTTTATTATATAATCAAAATTATGACTTAAGGTAGTATAAATAACTTTTAAGTTAGATAATATTTTCTGATATTTGATACCTTAACTTGACAATGTTAAATTAACTTTCGCCAAAAGAAGCGCTCGCAGCAGTGTTTTCTCAGATTATTAATTGTAGCCTCCTCTAAATCTTCACTCTGGGTTTGACAAGGATATTTCTCATAAGTCTCGAATTGAACTTGTTTATCTAATTCAAATTCTTTTTTTACTGAGATAAACTGCTTTGGGAGAGAATTTTTTCTTTAGTGAACGTATTGAGCCTTGATTAATTGAATTATGAAAAGTTTGACCTATTTTTTGGGGAGGCTCGACAAAAGAAGAGGCTTTGACAGGAGAGGTTATTGCGACAAGTCCTAAACTCCCCACAAAAAAAACACCAACTATTGCTGAAGTAGATTTTTTCATAGCTTGAAGGTTATTTATGATCTAATTTATAGTTTTTTTATAACTTTTTCATAAAGGAAGCGTAAAGTCGAAAAAATACCCAGTCCTTTCATGTAACTAATTGAATATTAAGTATTTATATCTATGCCAGGTGATTTCCGACTTTAGAATTAGCTCGTTATCTCGAAACAGATGTTCTTGAGCAAATCCCTAAACTAACCAATTCAAAGAGCGATAATCAAGATACGACCCACCAAATAGCGGATCTGGCAAGAGCGATCGCTCTTTTGCAGAAAAACCAGGAAAAGTTATGGAAGTGGTTAGTGGAAGTAGGAGAAAAGGTGGGGATTGCGATAGGAGATCGCGATCGGCTTCGCTGCGCGACACTCTCTGAGTCAAAGTAGTCGCGATCGCCTATATTTACTTTTTTCTGAACTGGAAACAGCAACAGCAGCATTAGTTGCTCCGTCTACCATTAATCTACGTATAAACAACTAGCTGTTAGATTAATTAATAACAGTGACATCCAGGGCGAAATCGCTATAAAATCTA
>JASJDA010000413.1 GCA_030065755.1 Prochloraceae cyanobacterium
TCGGTGGTTTAATTGCGGCTAGCCATAATTTGCTTTTACTTGTAGAATTTGCGATCGATTTGGTAGTCATGTTTTTTGATGTTTGCTGTTTGCTATTGGCTATTGGCTGTTGGCTGTTAATTCCTCCCCATCTCCCTGACCTCCTATCTAGACTTCGGTTTACATAAAGTTCGTCTAATTTTAGTAATTGTAATTATTTGACTTACCATTAGAATAGAAGTGTTAAAAGTTAAAAATTAATAATACTTAATAAAAATTTCGTCAAAAAATGATTTTTTGGGAAAAGGTTTGTTATAATTTATATTAACTAAAGATGAAATTGACGTTCCCTAAAATTGCCAAAAATATCTTTGAAGATATTCCCAAAAACTACTATCCAGTTTCCAGTAGTAGTTTATTTATCATTTGTTGGATTTGGGTTGCTTTAGACAAAAGTTTAACCAGTATGCTGGCGCGGGATTTATTTAGAATATTTAAATTTTACAAATATAAATATAAATAAATTTTTCTACTTTTTCTAAAGCTAGTAAAAAAAGAGAAATAAAAATTTTGGCAACTATTTATCAAATTAAGTTTAATTTTGCCTAGCTACTTAATTATGAAGATTTTGCAACAGATTAAGATATTTCCGGTCTTCATGATATTACTTCTAACTCTGCTGGTAATGCCATTCATTTCTGGAGAAGCCTACAGTAACGAGTTAGAAACAAAGGTGAAAGTAGCTCTAGACTATCCTGCAAACGATTCGATCGCTCTACCTAACAAGACAAACACACCTGATTCAAATTTAATCGTCTTCGCTAATAATACAGTGTTACTTGACTCTCCTCCTTTTGTGCTATTTCAGCTTGGCTCAAAAGCCGAATATTTATGGACTTGTTTCTCTCTTCGATTAAAACCAAGTACCGTTCAAAACGTAAATGTGAGTATTACCGCAACAGGTCTGGGTCAAGCTGCTTTTGCTTATGAGGATCTAAAGAGTAATATTAGCAATAACCCTGCTGTAGAAGACGCTCCCGAACCAATATGCAAAGTCTTTAGAGGAAGTAGCAAGGGATGGACTCAGAATTTCTCCCATTGGTCGCAATTTTTAGAGCTATCGCTCGATCGCCAAGAAAGTAAAAGGATTGCGCTACGGATTCCTGTAGATCTTGTACCACAGGCAGGAAGTTCTGTAGAAGGTAAGATTATTATTATCGAGCCACAGCGGAAACCTTTAGAAGTACCGATCGAGATCCAAAGAGCCTCAGATTCCATAATTGTAATAGGATTTCAGTGGTTTTTTAGTGTTGCTTTTCCAGCACTATTAACTGCTGGACTGGCATTTTTAGCAACTCAAGTAAACAGCGAAATGACCTTAAGAAGGGAACAGGAAGAAAAGTTTAATAATTTTAAACGCGAGCGAAAAAAAATGCTTGATGATTTCTTCTCAGGCTTTTATTCAGAACTCGATCGAAAACATACAGAAGATGATGATAATTTTGTTATTCTGCTAAAGCATGAGCTAGAAAACCAAGAGATTCTCCAACACATTCCGCTCCATAAGAGTAAGAAGTTGTCTGAAGCTCTTAACCAAAATCGGCCTGAGGAAATTAAGCAAGAACTGAGCAAACTTTTCCCAAGTCAGAAAAAAATAATACAGAATTCATCTAAAAATATATCCAATGATTGAATTCTGTATCTTTGACAAAAATTCAAGGAAAAATCTAAGGAGAGAGGATCGAATATGACTGATATTTTTGATAAGTGGAACCTTCGTACACATCCATTTTGCCCACAAGATGACCGAGAAGGGAAACCTTTTGAAAGGAGATTTTTACTTAAACCTCTTAAACCACAAGAAGATGAGCGATTATTTGAATTTTATTTCGATCATTACAATTGGAATAAAAGTACAATTATTAAACATATCTCCAAAGACAACAAAGATAAGATTTTTGATAAATTTCCCGATGTAAATCAACCAGGAAATGATAGTTCAATGATGATTTTGATTACTGGTTCAGATTCAGAAGATAACACAGGAAGGGAATCTTTAAAGAATCTAATTGTTCATAAAATCCAAAAAGAACTAGAACTAGAAAATGAATATGAGATCGAACCCTTGATAGTAGAAGTAGATTTACTAAATAGGGATAAAGAAGAAAATATAAGGTCAATTGCCCAATTGTTTTTGGTAACATATGAGGATGAAGAACCTGAAGAGGAAAGAAATCTTAAAAAACTAGAAAAAGCTTATGATAAATATAAAAATGAAGCAATGAATCTTTCTACTTTATTTCAAAGTTGGAGAAGGTATCTTTCAGGTTATCAAAAACCCATTATTTTAGTAGTAAAAAAGAGCGGTGATTCTCAAGATCTGTGGAAAATAATCTATAGTCAATCCTCTTATATTTTCAAGTTTATTGTCATTATCGTCAAAAACAATGAATATATTGATGTATGTTTTGATTTACTAAAAAAAGAAATCAATAATCTCGTACTGATCGAAGCACAGAAACTCGAACTAGAGAAAACAAAAACTTATTTGATGGAGAGATTAGCTCAAGAGAGAGTTGGAAATAATCACCTACAAAATCAATTATTCCCCTTTTCTGAAGAAGCTTTAAAAGCTTTATATAAGCAAGGAGATACCTATAAACAAGGTGAGGTTAAATCATTGAGTATTGGCAGGTTAAATAAAATTTTTATAAAAGTAATAGATAAGAAGCTAGAGAAGCTACTAGAAAAGCTGAAACAAGGGCAAGACTTAACTCAGGATCAACTAATAATTGGAGAAGATGATATTTTTGAGGCAAGCGAAAAAATTAATAAGGGAGGCTAGAAATGACCCAGGAAAACCCGACAAATCTCTTTCACCCTGAAGCTGTGGCAACTTACGGTCGAATCACTAAAACTTGCGAAAACTTGGGCTATATGTTTAAGCCTTTAAAGGAGTTGAATCAGTACCTTATCAATTATCCCAAATCTGAGGAACGATATGGGTGTGCTATTGGACTCCAAGGTGAATACGGTTCGGGCAAGACTCATTTGTTAACCTGGCTTTCCCAAAAAGCCAGAGACAAAGAACATATCAAGCCGATCGTAATCTATGCCAAGGCTGACAGGGCAAGCTTCTTCGATTTATATACCCAACTTCTTTCTCAGCTATCTCGTGAAAAACTGCAACAGATTCTAGGCGAAGCGTTGCAACAGCTTGCTAAAGAACAAGTTGGAAAATTGAAAGTCACTCAAAGCATTGGAGATAGGATTAAAGGATCGGAAGATTTACTTGTGTTGAATAAGGAAAAAAACATCGATATCGAGCAATTATTAATTCAATTGCGCAACAAACTTAAGGATCCAGATAAGCCCAATGAGACTCTTCCAGGAGTGATTCCTAAGATGTTAACTCTAATCGACGATCCTAGTTTAGGTGATAAGGCTTACCAATGGCTGCTTGGCAATGAAGTTAAAGACGATCTCAAAGCTTTAGGACTAAACCACCATCTACGAAAGTTGCAGCAAGAACAACAAGGTAGTGTTGAACCCGATATTACCGCAGTCAATGCCCTTGAAACTATTGCGGCTTTATTTCGTATCGCTCAGCGTCCTCTTATTATTCTCATCGATCAGCTAGAGCAGTTAGTCAGCGCCGATGGAGAGCGGCTGAAGACTTTATTTTCAGTTATGAAAAAAATGATAGAGCAACTGAATCGTCAGAAAGTATTGACATTCATTGCTGGTGTTGATGGTAAGTCTTGGGATAAGTTCCCGCGAGATGTAACACCAAGATTACGATATCGCGAACTTTTAGAGATCGGAAACCTCAGTTTCAAAGAAACAAAAAGTCTACTAGAGTCTTATACAGAAGATTTACCATCGCAGTTTAACTCTGATGCCATTAACAAGATTCACCTCCTCTCTGGCGGTAATCCCCGTGAAATTATTCGCATTGCTTACTATGCTTATGAAGATAAAGAGGTGAAGGGTAAGCTAAGCAAGGTTAACGAAAACATACTTATAAGAAGCGCTAAAGAGTCTCGTACTATAGCCGATCGCAACCAATTAGCCCTGCAAATGGTCGATCCAATACTTAAGGAGTTCGGTAACAAAGTTGTCACAAGGCAAGATGTTGGGAATGGTGAGGAGAGTGTCTTGCTCGATCGTTTACTAATGACTGACGACGATCGACCGCGCCTTGCACTTATGACCCTAAAGGCTACCGATCGACTCTCTGAGATTAATTCTGCTAAACAATTTAAGATTGTTCGGGAATATCTAGAAAATAAATATCCATCAATCCCTTTAATTGTAGTAGCCGTTGGTTACTCCAGTGACGAGGTAAGAAATTTAATCAGCCAAACCGATACAGTCTTACAATTCGATCCGCAGTCTTTTGTCGGTCAGTTAAAGAGAAAAATAACTGAATTATTGGCGCAACAGTCAAGAGTTGTCAATAAATCTTCCAATTTTGATATTGGGAACGTCTTGGAAGATATTAGCAAGCGGCTGGAATATTTGGAATTAAAGCGCAATGAAGAGATAGACAAAATCTTCGAGCGATTCACACAAAAACTAGGCTTAGGCGCTGAAAAAATTAAAGAAGAGATCGAGTTGCGCAGCCGTGTGGAATTACAAGAGGCACTAGAGGAATTACAGAAGGCATTGAGAGAAGAAAATAGATCCAGAGAGCGGGAAATCATCAAATCGATTCTAGTAGCAAACGAATCATATTTAAAAATTAAGCAGTTCGATTATTTAGGCTCTCTATATCTAAAGCTATTAACCGAAGCGTCCAATCCTAAAGCAGAAAAAAAAGTAGCCGATCTTAACGAATATCGCTCCGCTATTATCAGGGAATTGAAACGTCTTCTTGAAGACAAGAATATTTTCGATCATTTAGTGGAACAGCCCTTATTGTTCTCAATAGGAATATCATTCATCTTTATAGTGCTAGAGAATATTTTAATAATCAAGTCAAATTACGACCAATTGATAACTATGTCTGCTACTGAACTTTACCTTTGGTATACCACCATACCGTTAGCAGTTTTTCTTATTACAATAATTGCGATCGTAGGCTACATAAATTACTTGATATGGCTGAAAAAATATAGGTGGAAAAATATCGAGCAGCAAGTCAAGAGTAGTTAGTTTAAACGCTTGAAAAAATAACTAAAGATTAGAACGATCGCCTTCGATTGTAACATCTGAGCGATCGGGGGCAGATGGAGACCATTTTTTTCCATGTCAGCTAATTTATTTTCCTAGCCAATTATAGTAGCATGAGATTTCCCTAATATTCTTGTTGTTGCTCTTAACCCATTCCCCTCGCTTTGTATTCTCATCGCTAAAGCAACTTTTTCTGGCAAATGGTGTATTTTGGACATCGGAGTGCCAGTTCTTTCATTAAATCTTTTTTGGCAATTTTTACATTTATAATTTTGTACTTTGATACCATTATTTAAAGTATCTGTGCCATGTTTTATAGTTTTTTTACTAGAGCAATGTGGACAGTTCAATTTTTAATCGATCGATACATATAAAAGTTTTCTGAATCTCTATTATGCTTCAACACCTCTTGATTGACCATTGCCATATTTTTATCACTTGAGTAAATGAGATCGATCGTGAATGTCATCGATCTCGATCTCATCGAGCTTGTAATCGTGACGATCGTCTCGCCTTCTGCGATCGTTGTGAGATCTCAAAACAAATTGGGTATAATAAAGCCCAATGCCAACAATACACCGCTACAAAAATGAAGATTAACAGCCATAAATTTACAATTGCTGACCTTTTCAGGTTGGTCGTGATATTGCCATACGTGGTTAACTAATTGATAAGCAAAAGGTAAACTAGCAAAAATTAGTAAAGTACACCAAGAAAAATATCCCAATAAAACAAACAAAACAGTCAAAAAGAAAATACTAGCTGTA
>JASJDA010000414.1 GCA_030065755.1 Prochloraceae cyanobacterium
TACTCTGCCAGTAAGCGTTGTTGAAGCCTAATCGATACCGAGAAAAGAATCTATTTTTAATAAAGTACCCCTCTTGTACCTTTAGCCTATTCCTCACGCAGATAACCTATTGATAAGGGGTACTTTATTAAAAATAAGGACATTGGTTTCCATTCATTAGCTGCTAGTCGGCGATCGGGTTTCAAACCTCGTTGATAATCGTATTCGCCCATAGCCATAGCTACATTTTGGTGGCGCTCGGCTTGAAAGTAAATCTTTTCAAGATTTTTTCTTTGTTTTGGGTCTGTCTCGAAAGTTAAATAATCCTCTAACAGATTTTCGAGGCTTAAATCTGCTTCAGTATTGAGAAAGTCTTCATCTTGAGAAATCTGCCGCTCTAGATATAAATCTTTATCTAGGTAAAACATGGTTATAATAAAGGTTGAATTGTTGAAAATTATTGATGCTGCTGATAACACCAGCATTTTTTTTGTTTGCCCACATCTATTAACATACTCCTAAAAATAGAAAGAGTCAAGAGTTTGTCTCAAAAAAATACGGTATGATATCCTAAATTTAGGAGTATTAATGTAGGCAGAGAAATAAATTAATGGCAGGAACCAAGTATGCCCCTGGAAAAAATCCTAATAGTTTGGCTAATTTAAAGCCAGGTTGTGGTGGCAGACACAAAACGTTTGAATCCGAAGATAAGAAAAAAAGAAATTTATCCGTAACTGAAACAGGTTGGCAAGGAAGTCAATTAGTTGTTAAAAAATATGGCTGTAAAAGCGTTTCAGAATTTTTGGAGAAGTTAGGCAGAGGTGAAGTAAAGATATCTGCGTGAGCACTCGAACCTCTGTCTACATCAAATAATCTTTTTATCAGGCGAGAAACAATTCTCGCTTTTGTTATTTTCAGCAATAGGTGTTATGGTTTTGTTGTTTGACACCCACAAGCAGTTTTCGAGGGAAAGGGAAAAGCGGGAATCTGACAATTAAGCTTTTTTCTATAGCAATCCGATTTGATTCATAAATGCGCTCGGGGCGTGTGAATGCGATTCTACTGAATATATGTCAAAAAAAGCAATCTATGGAATCATGGAACCAAAAATTATTGCTGATTTCCAGTGTCATAACGCTGAAGGTCCTCTCTGGCACCCAATGGAACAACGTCTCTACTGGACTGACATTCCCACTGGTCATATGTTCCGCTACGATCGGGCTACCGAAAAAAGCGAACAAATCTACGCGGGGGAGCCCGTGGGCGGCTACACTATTCAGGAGAATGGATCCCTACTGCTGTTTAAAAGCCGTGGTTGCATCGAGGCTTGGCAGGAAGGGAAGATTACTACCCTGATTCAAGAAATAGACGACGAACAGAAAACTCGCTTCAACGATGTGATTGCTGACCCAGCTGGGCGCGTCTTCTGTGGTACAATGCCTAGCCCCGAACAAAATCCAGAACGTCTCGGTCGCCTTTATCGCCTGGATACTGACGGCACTCTCACCAAAATTCTCGATGATATTGACGTCTCTAATGGCATGGGTTTTACTCCAGACCATAAACAAATGTATTATACCGAATCTGGTAAGCGTAAAATCTACTTATTCGACTATGACCAAGCCAGTGGAACTCTTAGCAACCAGCGCGTTCATATTACCATCCCTGATAGTGAGGGATTCCCTGATGGTTTGAGTGTTGATGCAGAAGGTTATATCTGGTCAGCACGTTGGGATGGTGGACATCTGTTCCGTTACAATCCTGATGGGGAGGAAGTTTTACGTATTCCCTTGCCAGCCAAAGATGTGACTTGTCTCACCTTTGGCGGGTCAGATTACAGCGACATATATATCACTACGGCGGGAGGAGACAACCGTTCTGTAAAAGGTGAAGGAGCTGGAGCTGTATTCCAGGTCAACCTGGGTATTCGAGGCGTTCCAGAGTTTTTGTCAAAAATTGTTTTTTGATGGGAGCGAGTTCGACGAAGGCGCGAAGGGCTGGAATTAAAAGTAGTTGCGGCTAGATCTCCGCATTACGTATCGTAGGAGTTTCACACAAGCCAGATCGCCCATTTATAAGGCTTCTAACATAGCTATTGCCTGCACTGCGAGGATGGCGATCGATTTCGGTGCAAAATACCGAAGCAAGACAGTATGGTTGGGATTGTGATTGGCGAGCGCTTATTGAGGACAGCAAGGGATGCAATCAAAGTACGGAATTGATACTGAACAGTATAGTTTAATAAAGAGGCGCTCCCTACAGGAGCAGCAAGGAAGGCGGCGCGTAAATTGTTGAAGCACACTAAAAATTACTAGATAGTTCTAGCTCCGATCGCAAGGGCTGACAATTATTTTTCTAAGCATGACTATCCTTCTCCCAAATCAAAAGCTGACGAGAAGCAGCCACAAAACAATTAAGATGTTTTGAATGTCTGCGTCCATACCGCCATCCATCAAGCCAAATGAATTAGCAGGGCTAACCAGACAGTCGAATAAAGTTAAGCACTGAAAGTAATTGTTAAATACTTCGACATTGGGAAAATAATTAAAATGCTGTTGAAAAGCTTCCGCTAATAAAGAGTTAGGGGCTAGTAAAATTAGTTTCAAGCTGTATTTTTCCACTTGAAAAGATATTATAGCAGAATGTCTAAACTCCAATCAAAAGCATTTGAACCTATGCCGATGCGCACCGCGTATCGGCATAGTACCTCTCCGTCTTGACTAAACGGTTTAGTTAGATGAAAGAGAAGTGAGGTTCGCCGTCACAAAGCGTGCGCTACGCGATTTAGTCTAAAGTCCAGTATTATCCATTGGCGGCAAAGGTTTCAGAGTGTGAATGCGAGTGTTCAAATGTTTGGGTTGATTCGGGGGAAGCGGGGGCTTAGGCTTTATTTCAACAGATGCTGGCTGGTTTCATCTCGATGTTTTTCCAGGTAGGGCATGAACGGGGTGCCTCCTGTACCAATTTCGGTGTCTTTGTCAGTCTTAGCCGTCTGCTCAGTGATGTAGCGGGAAGCCAATTTCAGGTGCTTAGTGCGGAATTTTTCTATGAGTAAGATGCATTTATTATATAACTTTTTCAGTTGGGGCACTCTCTCAATGTAGTTAATATATCTGCATTAGCCGACCCAACTGCATTTGATCTAATTTTTCTTTGTCTGCATCAACAAAGGTCAAGTCCTCGAGGGCTGAGCGAATCTTGCCAGTAATCAACAACTTGGGCAGCAAAGCAGCAGTTTCTTGTACTTGTTGAAAAGCTTGTGGTAATTGGACAGAAGCCGGAGGAATTGTCGGTAAAAAGCCCCATTCTCGGCTCACGTCGTAATCTTCCAGTTTGAAAGTAGTCATAATTGTTTCCCCCTGAAATCGAACTCACGTAAATGGGGGATTACTGAAAAGCAGCAACCTGGATCTGGTAGATTGGTATTTTATAGTTTGTGGCTCTATTAACTATTTTATCTCGAGGCAACACGGGTGAAACTTTTTCCCGAAGGGCTGGGTGTAGCGGCGACTCATTTCTTGCCATAACAATAGATTATAAGCGAGCGCTTATTGAAGAAGGCAAGGAATGCAATGGAAGTACGGGATATTCATGCTGAACAGTGTAGTTTAATAAAGAGGCGCTCGCTGGGAAAAACATAGTGAAACTTTTTCTGTCAGTAAAACAACGTGAACCTTATTTGCTCGCACCAAAGGAAGGTTGTTTGAGGCGGAAGCACGAGGGAGAGTTTTTATGCACTTACGCTTCCAGAAGCAACTTGGCTTCATTAAATGAATTAGCCTTTTTTCTGTTTTTTATTATCTATAAACTTGTAAAGCTGAATAGTAAATAGCCAAAGCCCAACTATAAAATCCCAGATTGATAGCAGATGGAATGATCTTATTCAAGTTAAATAATTCTACATTAGATCTATGGGTTTTAGAAGCAGTTCTCTTAATTAAACGCCAAGTACTTTTTATGGTAAAAATAGCAACCCAAACCCCAACATAATAACTAACAAAGTAAGTTTCGTATTTCATCCATTCAGGGCAATTTATGAAAATTATTTTCTGATAATCCTGGCGAGGATCGTCGGCAATTAATTGATATAAAATAATTACTGCGGGAACGTAAACCCAAGGATTAAATTTCAATAGAGTTAAAGAAATTTGATTGAATCGCTCGCTATTATTAAAGAATCCGACTAAATGGACGATTAAACTTGAAAATAGCCCGCTAGTAGCTAAAATAATCAAGAGAATGAGGACAAAATTTATTAAAGACAAAATAATTAATCCTCTAATAAATTTAAAAATTAATCTCGATCCTAGCAAAATTATTTGAGAAAGCGAGCGCCTATAAATGAATATTTACCAATAAAATTGCCCGAATCAAAATAAATATGTTAAAGCAATAAAATCGCACCGAGCAGAAAACTTATTATGCTAACCGTGAAAAATGAAGAAGTGACGCTGGCAACTACCTATCTGAGAGCAAGTAAGTGGGAAGGCAAGGGATGCAATCGAAGTACGGAATATTTAAACTAAACAGTTTAGTTGTAAAAGAGGGGAGCGGAAAAAATCAGTATGACTACTGTTGTTGAACATTAGCTATAAAGATATTCTTGATTTATACAGAAATTCTAATAAGTCGATTTTATTCACACCAGTTCTATACCTTGAACTTAGTATCTCTTCTCCTTAAACCAGCCAGGCGGCTGGTTATTTTTGTTGCTCAGAACTTGACGACAAGCCAGAGCACCCATTTCTTCGGATTCTAACGCAGCTATTGCAAGCACTGCGAGGATTGCGATCGCTCATCTCAGAAGGCAAGGGATGCAATCAAAGTACAAAATATTTATACTGAACAGTGTAGTTTAATAAAGAGGCGATCGAACCTTTTGGTTTAAATTTATTAAGAGAATTCTTGTCAGCCTTCTGCCTTCTTCTTGACATGCCTTATGGCAACAAGTTCTAGAATAATTATTAGTAGCGCCACAACATTGTCAATCCCTACTTTTAGATTGATTCTTTATTTAACAGTCATCCTCGTAATTCTCTAGAAAAAAGACTTATTATCAAGCCAATTAACTTAATAATAAGTTTTGTATACTAAACTATAGTTTTTAACTTTGACTTAAGAATTATAGGATAACAAAATTTTGAAACCTTTAACCGCAGCCCAGAAGGAACTCTACGATTATTTAGTCGCGCACATCGACAAGTTTCAATACTCTCCAACGATCAGGGAAATGATGAGGGCGATGAATCTTAGCTCTCCAGCTCCCATTCAAGCGCGCTTAGAACGTCTGCGAAGCAAAGGTTATATTGACTGGGAAGAGGGTCAAGCAAGAACATTTAAGATTATTGCTCAAACTCAAAAAGGATTGCCAGTGTTTGGCGCGATCGCTGCAGGGGGTTTGGTAGAACCTTTTACTTCAGTAAACTCTTTCTTAGATTTACCTAGCTTCTTGAATAAGCCAGATTTTTTCGTTCTAAGAGTGAATGATGAAAGTATGAAAGGGGATTTTATTGCGGTTGGTGATTATGCAATTATGCGTCCTCTGCTGGCAGATGAAGAGTTGAAAGAGGGAGAAATTGTTGCGGTTGAAGTAAAAGAGGTGGGTGTAACGATCAAACGTTTATATAACGAGAGAGGGCTAATCGTCCTCAAAGCTTTTAACTCGTTATATCCTCCCATAGAGACAATTCCAGAAAAAGTGACAATAAAAGGAATTCTGGTGGGAGTTTGGCGAGAAATTGAAGATATTCGTTAACAAGTGTTTTGAGCCATTGGCTATTTAAACTAAACAGTTTAGTTTAAAAGTTAACCAACATAGTGAAAATTTTTCCCCGTTGTTAATCAAAGAGCGAATAGATCTAAAGGTGGGACTTCAAACGAAGTTTAAATTTGTTTTGTAGAAAAACGATTGCTATTCCTTCTCGATCGCTGCTAGAGGGG
>JASJDA010000415.1 GCA_030065755.1 Prochloraceae cyanobacterium
CGAATGGAAGATGGAGATCGTCAATTACTTCTAAAAGCATTGGAATTAAAATACCAGACAGCATTGAAGGATGCATTTGCAACAAATAACAGCCAAAAAACAACTGTCCCATCCGAGTCCAATAATATAGAAACCGAGTCTGGGGTAGGACAGACCAATGTTGAAGTTTCGCCACAAAATATTGTCCCACCCCAGCCCATTAATATAGAGACCAGTGATGGGGTAGGACAGGCAGATTTTGAAGTTGAACTCCAAAAAAGTGTCCCATCTGTGTCCAATAATATAGAGACCAGTAATGGGGTAGGACAGGCAGATATTGAAGTTGAACTCCAAAAAAGTGTCCCATCTGTGCCCAATAATATAGAAACCGATAATGGGGTAGGACAGGGAGATGTTGAAGGGTACTCGAGCTGTGATCTAGAGTATTTGGCTACTCATATTGAGAGGATCTGTCGAGGTGAGACATTTTTACTTGAATTTCTCAGTCAGTTTTCCACAGCGGTTTTAGAGAAAGTCTGGGAGGTACTAGCAGTGGTGCGCGACCCAGAGAAAGTGTGTCAATGTTTAGGGACACTGCGGCTATCATTTGGCCGTGAAGCACGATTCTTATTAGAAGCCAGTTTTTAGTAGTGGTTTTAACTAATGTAGCCAACCGCCAATACCGTCCCATGCTATACTAATTTCACTTTGATACAATGAAGGCAGATAATCACTAGATAAAACCATCAATTGACGACCACCTAATTTATAGAGTTGTTTGGCAATCTTTTTGACATCAGCAATTTCATCAAGCATTTTACCGCTATTATTGTCGTCAAAAATAATTGACCACATTAGACCTCTTGCATAATTAATTTGTGATACAATATGAAACGATTTAGTTTCGTTGAAGTAGAACTGCGATCGAGGAAGCCAACAGGCGATCGAGGACGTCAACAAGCGATCGAGGACGTCAACAAGCGATCGAGGACGTCAACAAGCGATCGAGGGATTCAACAGGCGATCGAGGACGTCAACAAGCGATCGAGGACGTCAACAAGCGATCGAGGAAATCAACAAGCGATCGAGGGATTCAGCAGGTGATCGAGAAGCGGTACGAACAGGTTATGGGAAGTCTCAAACTACTCCCTCGTGGCTAAAAAATATACTATGATAACTGGTTTATTTATTTTGTTTCTTTCTAGTTAATGAATTATATAAATACTGAATCTTTAACCAATAAACAGTTTAAGCGGCGCTTTGGGGTATATAGAAAAACTTATCAAGAAATAATTGAAGCAGTAAAGGAATATTTTGAGATCGTTCGACAGACCGACGCACCTCGAAAACGAGGCCGACCACCAAAATTAGTTTTTGAAGACAAAATTTTAGCAACATTAGAGTATTGGCGTGAATATCGGACCTACTTTCACATTGCTACAAATTTTGATGTCTCTGAATCGACGATTTGCAGGGTCGTTCATCGCACCCTCGAATATTTTAATACGCTCAGGAAAGTTCCGCTTGCCTGGTAAAAAGCATTTACTCAAAGGATTCGAGCGACCAGAAATAACCATAATGGACGTTACTGAAACTCCCATTGAACGACCAAAGCGCAGACAGAAGTGGTTTTACTCCGGCAAGAAAAAACGACACACTCTAAAAACTCAGGTGGTTATTGATCGCCACAGCGGAAAAATTATTTGCACCTTTTTTGGCAACGGAAAGCAGCATGACTTTGCTTTATTTAAAGCTTCAGGCATACGCTTCCATCCCTCAACAGAAAGTTTACAGGATAATGGATATCAAGGTATTAGTGAATATCATTATAACAGTTATGTTCCCAAAAAGAAACCAAAAAATGGAGAACTTTCAGCTTTAGAAAAAGAGTATAATTGTGAGTTAGCGAAAGAAAGAATTGGCATTGAGCACGTAAATCGTCGTCTGAAGATTTTCAAAGTTTTCTCTGAAAGATATCGTAATCGTAGGAAACGCTACGGTTTACGTAGTAACTTATTAGCAGCTATTTATAACTATGAACTTGACTTAGCCTCTTGAGACTTTTCGATCGCAGCATTAAATAATAACACAAATTAATTATGCAAGAGGTCTACTAAACTTTAGTTGTTAGGAATTGGGGCCAGTGCCAGAACTTTCTCTCGGTTAGCCAAACAGCTGAGGGAACTTAAGCTTGGGACCTAGGCGTTTCTTCCAATAGTCAAGGGTGGGATCGTTCAATTGAAGTTGTGAATAAACATCTTCCCACATCTTCAGCCAGGAACGAGCAACCTTCTTGTCCTGTTTGGCTAACAATACCTCTATGTAGGCATCCATAAAAGCGCTGAATTCTAAAAAGTGAAAGCGCTCGCGGTCGAGAAAGGGTTTCAAGAGTGCTTCAGCTGCTTCCAAATCTCCATTCTCTAGATGCAGCTTAGCCAAGAAAGCAGGGGCAAAAAGATAATCTGGGTAGCGAGTGACAAGATCGCGGAGCAGGGCTATGGATTCATCTTCGCGACCTTGCGGCCTAAAGGCCATGGCCAGGTTGTGGATCAAGTCTGGAGATTCGGGTTCTAACACGAGAGCTTTTTTCAAAAGTGCTTCGGCTTCTTTGGCCTGCTTCTCTCCGTCTTGACGCAGTAAGAAGAGAGCTTCCTTCAACAACGCATCAACACGCTGGGAATGCTTGAGGATGGGTTCGCCATGAAACTCATAGGCCATTAGCATTAGTTCACGCCATTCCCCAGCCATCCAGAGGGTTACTCGGTCTTTAGGAATTAGTTTAGCAGAAGCTGCTAAATTGGCAGCGCGATAGCGCATCTGGTCGGTGCCATTTTGGCTCGTTGCGAAATCTTTGATTGGGTTCAACAATTGTGGGGTTTTCAGTTGTTCGGCCGTGCTCAAAACCAACTCCTGTCCCTCTGGAGAGCCACGCTCTAATATCCTAGGCAGCATTGCCACTACGTCGGCATGAGTACTTAAGAAGTTTTTGAATCTCGAGAGGAGTTTGTCCGATTGAGTCGAGTTCAAGCTGGTTTGAATAATTTGTTGTAGTTGTGCCGACGATTTGGGCATCAGCCACTGCTCCCAGCTCAAAGGCCAAGCTCCATGCTGGCGAGCCCTTGGTTTACGAAGATCGCTGAGATTTTCTCTGGCCAAGGCCAGACTGGGATTAAGGTCCAAAGCGATTTTCCACTGGGCAATTGCGCTTTTAACATCGCCAGTTCGGGCCAATGCTACTGCTGAAAGGTGATAGAATAGTGCGCTGAGGGGAGAATCTTCCATCTCGGCGGCTGGGGCTTGTTGCCAAACTTCCACGATGCCGAGATCGTCAGCGAGATAGGTGAGTCCTTCTACCTTTTTAGTCCAACCATCCCAGGCTTCTGCCTGACTAGCTTTGAGCTGTTCCCCATAGGCTGGGGCAGGGGCACTATCCCCAGATATCACCAAAAAACGAATCAAGTTGGAGAGGGCATGAATGTTGTCGGGTTCCCTTTTTAAGACGGCCTGTGCGGTGGAAATGGCAGCATCAGGATCTCCCTCCATCCAGCTGAGCAGGCTGAGATTATTTCGGGCGGAAACCAAGTGGGGATACTGCTGGAGAACTTTCTCTTCCGCTTCACGAGAAGCAGCGTAGTCCCCCTGCTCCATGTAAGCTTGCCCCTGCTCATGGAGCAGGGCTATTTCTAACCCGTCGGCTTCAGTTAGGCCCATTTGTGTTAAAGTGTTTTGCAGTATTGGCTCTAGCCGCCTAACGGTATCTTTAGCTTGAGGAGCAAGTTTATGATCCGGTTCTAGCTCCAGAGCCTGGCGAAAAGTCTGCAGCGCCATCAACGGATGCATATTGTTGAGGTACGCTCCCCCCAACTCATAAGCATTTTCGCCGGTGGGCTCAACTTTGAACAGGCCTTCACAGGCTTTCTGATAGAGCCTCATATTACCTGAGGAGAAACTGCTATCGAGAAGGTATTGCCAAACTTTTTTTTCTTTAGGGTATTGCTGGCTAAGGGGCTCTAAAATTCGGCAGGCAGCATCCCATTTTTTCTCGACTGCGCAAGAGTTGGCTCGGCGGAGTTCCTCGTCCAAGTTCACTGCTCCAAATCCCTTCGTCACGAGCCGTTTTGTTTTCATCAAGTGCTTAGCCATAGTCATCGAAACTGTAAGACTTGAGATCGAGATCCCCAGAGATTGCTGAATTGACGAATGAGCCCATCCAAATAATCTGATAAGACGGTGTAATTATAGCTTAACTGTGCTCGGCGCTTCTAATAGGGAAAATTGGGAAATAGCTTTATGGTCTTCAACCGACTTGCACGTCTGGTTCTGCTAACTGATCTACTAATTGAGGAGTCAAGGTATAACCTGTTAAATACAATTGAGGAAAAGTAATAATTTGACCATGACAAAGAAGGTGGAGAAAGCTTATTGCTAGTTTGTGAAGAAGCGCTCGCTAAACAGTTAGGAGAGTCAAACTAATTTTTCTAATTTTTGTCTAAGCTACAGGTGTACAGTTCTATTATAGGTAATGTAAACAACTAAATAGAGAAGCGATCGAACTGGATGACAACCGAGGGCGATCGCCGTTCTATAAAACAATACAAACTACAATGATCGTAAATCAATACCTCGAACAAAATCAAGAGCAAAGATTAGCAGAAGCGTTAAACGCAGTAGAAATCGAGCTAGACAAAAACGCGGATATATACAGTGCTGGCGAGTTGGATGCGATGATTGGCAAGCAGCCAGATCCTAAACTAAGTGCCAATCGTTTTTATCGTCAAGGATACCAGGATAATATTTGGCAATTCTACGATCGGAAATACGGGATTGAAATAGAAACAGAATTCTAAACAACCATTAGGGGAGAAAGTAATATTTCTCCTTTAATTAATAACGCACATTAATACATCTCATTAGATAGAAAAACAAGGAGATGGAAGAGGATTATTGTGCCTTTTTTGAAAGCCTTAAATCGAGACTAACGTAAAAATAATTCAAGACAAAAGGAAGCACGTCCATGTTTATAAATGGATTCGATTTGCCAGAAACTAATAACGGAATAGTTTATTTTCCAGGCTCTCCGCGTCAATATAGGGTCGATTGCAAAGCCGGAATATTCAAAATTGGAGAAACAGATATGCTAGGAAATTCTCTAAAAATGGAGGTATTAGGATGTTATCCTTTCAAGAAGAAAATATTTAACTATCCATGTCAACCTTGGCTAGAGGTGTTCTTTATTGATAAAGACAATGCCTTCAGCAATATCCTCTTCAAAACTGAGTCAATAAATAACTTTATAGAACTGATGAGGAAGCTAACATTAAGATGCCAAACAATTTCCACACAAATACTCACAGCAAAAACATCAAAACGATCGAGCGATCGAGGAACATACTATGCTGTTGAATTTAGTGCGAGTGATAATAAACCAGAGCGAATCAAACAACTAATTGAGTTTACCAAAAATCAGGGTGAACAATTATATTCATCGAGATTTGCCGATGATGTTGGTGAAGTGCAATTAGTTGAACTAGAACAATTACCTCCAGCTAATAACCAAAAGAAATTAATTAACAACTCTCAAGAAGTAGAAGATTTCTAACCCTTTAACTACTGAAGTAGTCGATGAAAAGTGGGCGAATAAGTAAAAAAAAAATTCGCCCACGAGAAAATAGTTAATTTAAGGAAGATTTAACAATTTAACAGGCAGTAAAAACCTTTGTGGGAAGGAGCGATCGTGAAGGTATGCAGAGTCGTATGTGAATTTTACTTGACAATTAAATCAAGTCTATCTAGTTCATCGGAGGTTTCTCGATGAGCTGGAGATATTTCACTTCTGGAGAATGCCCAATATGTTGGGGGTTGAGAAGAGACTGTAGGCAAAGCCTAGAAACTTTGTTAGTACATTGCCGTTATAAAGAAGCTAACCCGCCAGACTGGG
>JASJDA010000416.1 GCA_030065755.1 Prochloraceae cyanobacterium
AACCGACGGCACTACGGTCAGCGATTCTTGGGATTATCGCCGTAGTGACCAAATAATTAGGAATTTAGAGCAGAAACACCAACTAACCCCCATTCAGTCATCCTGGTCAAAAGAGCGCACTTCTATAACAAGAGAGGAGCTGCAATACTTGAAAAAGACTGGAGAACCCAGTGTCAGGATTCAATTACAAGAGACTATCGATCGCATTGCTAAAACTGCTGAGACTATGCCCCAGTTCCTGGCCGAAATAGAAAAGTCGGGAATTAAATATAATCTCCACTCTCACAGCAATGGCAGCATTAAGGGGATCAGCTATCAACTAGATGAGATACATTACCCAGGTTATAAACTGGGTAGGGCTTACAGCTTTTTTGGTTTGACCAAATACCGCCAAATCAGCTATTCAAAAGATCTACACTCCCAAACCAAAGAAATAGAAGCTTTAAAGATAAATACCCGTTCAATCCTAAATAAGCTAGTCAATGAGTCGTCTACCTCGTCATTGTCGCTAAAAACGGGGACAGAAGGAGCGACGAGACCGCAACGTCAATTAGAATTTACTTCCCCTAGTTCAAGCAATAAACCCGAAGAACCCTACTCAACAAAAGAAATCCTATCCAAACCAGACAGTACAGTTTTAACCCCAACAGCAGTTATACCAACTCCTTTACCTTTTATTCCTGAAAAGAAAAACTCCAAAAAATCGAAAAAGCTACTGCTAGAACTGGTTAAACTCTACGGAGTTCAATATCTCACTGGTATTGAGGCATTGGATGGCTCTGAACTAATTGAGATACTTGCTGAAATTAACTCCGAGCGAGACTCTGTTACAAATACTCAGAAAACCAACGATCGTCCTCCCACTACAAATATTTCCTCAACCGACCCACAAGACACTCAGAGCAATGAGATCTTAACGACTGAATTAACCCCAGAGCTAGAAAATGAGGCGATCGCCATATCGACGATTTTGTCTCTTTGCGGCAAGCATGGGACCAAGCGCAGCGAAGACAATTATTCCCTAACTAGCCACAAAAACCATTGGCAAATTAACTGGAATCCTATAACGAAACGATTAACTTTCACTGATACAAAGCTTGACAAACGATTGCTCGAAGTTATTGGAGAAAAGGTTATCCACTTCTCGAGGGTTGAAAGTGAGCGAATATTTTGTCGAGATGTGGCTCAAACTATGAAAAACTATTTAGAAGAATATTTAGCCAAAGAAAAAGTGATTGATTGCGAGCCTGAAATGGAGCCTGAACTATAACTTGAGCATTTTAGGCACTTAGAAGAAGTGCTCGACGAGTGACTGCTTTTTTGAGATGTCTCCTCAGGAAAACCTAATAGCCATGAGGCTTTTAGCTTCTTTTTGAAGGTGAGCGACGGGTGACAGTAGATATGGGTCTTCGCTTCTAGGAAACCTACGATCGCAACATATGCGGCGATCGCTATGGATGGTGAAATAGTGTCGATTGCCAAATTAAATGTCATCTTGACAAATTATCTGTCTGTTCCTTATTCCCTCTTCCCTGTTCCCTTTTAAGCAAAACATGAGTCATAACCTATATGCTTACTGCTGTAAAAGTTATTTAAGTTCAAGCTGCCTACGATCCAAGTCTATTGACATTGATCGTAGGACAAAAACTCAATGACAAATAATTTGTCAAAACGACACCATTTTGACAACAACGACATATAATTTGGCAATCGACATCAGTATCAGCGTAGGAGTATGTCACCTTTCTGTAGGGGCGTAGGAGTAGCCGCAACACGAGACTTGAGTTATCGCTATCAACCATACATTATACGCTACGTAACGTCTCGGAGCGGCCACTCCTACTTACAATGAGTTGAGGGAAAAGACAGTCCTCAGTAGTATTCCTACGATCGCTAACAATGCAGCACGCTGTTTTTATATCGAACTACTTGACAATGGTAAATTTTTTAAAGATTTTATCCCAGTTAATTGACTCAATTTTTGGCTAATAATTTCTAGTGTTTGTTGTCAAGTTTTTAGAATTTTATCAAGCTTGTTACACATTCTATTTAGCTTAAGAAAGTACTATTTTTAATTTAATTTTCTCAGAGCCATTAAGTCAATAAATATTTATTTGCAGTAATTAATCAAAATGTCGAGAGCCAAATTGCTGAAAGCCAGTAATAATAATAGATAAGGGCATTTAAGAAGGGCCGATCGCTGCTAAAACCAAGTACAAAGAGGCTTAAAGGCAGTATTGACAAAGCTTATGGCCATTTTTGCCAGGCTATGAGTGGAACGGGTTCCAAAGATTTTAAATAAGCTCAAAGCTAGTACAGACAAGCTTTTTACTTATTTCATGGAGGCGATCGCTTGAAGCACTTGAAATTCTTACTAATTTAAAAAAACAAGTGGAGGTAATTATTAAAAAAAAAGCAGTTTTTTCAAATCGAGGTTAAACAATAATACTAAAATCTCAAATATCCGCATCAAGATATATTTTTTGGAGTAAAAAATGGACAGCTTAGCCTTGTATCCTGAAATTGCTAAAGAAGCTCAAATTGATGCAAATGGACAAGGTTGGTTTTCTTTAAGAGCAACAGCACGATTATGTGGAATTTCACCTAGTTTGCTAAATGATGCCAGACCGACAATTCAAAATAACCCGAAAAGCAAAAAGAAAGGATTGCTATATTGGCTTAAAGAAAATCCGCAAGAAGAGCTTCCTCTTACATTAAAACCGTTTAGTGGCTTTGATTTTCTAGCTAATAAAACCGAGCGGAGCTCTCCTATATTTCTTCCTGACGTGTTAGTTGCAGGAGTGGTCGATTATTATGCAAATGATTATGGTGTTCCTAAAGACCAGGCTAAAAAAAGTTTACAAGCTTTTTCAGCAATTGGTATTAGAAAATGGCTTTATTACCTTAAAGGTAAAAAAGATGATTTGAACAATATTATTCCACATAATAGCTCACCAGTATCTGCAAATTTCAATCAATTGGTTAACGAAATTAGCGGCTTAACCAAAAAATTAACTGAGGTGACAGAAGCGTGGGAGAATTATCCAGCATTAAAAACAATTAGCAAAAATCAATACTTGATTAATCGAGGCAAATTGCTTCCACCACAAGAAAACTCTACTTTTACTCTTAAAGAGTTATTAAGCGAAAGTGGACTCAAATTGACTCGTGGAGAGATGATACAGCTAGGTATTAGAATAGCGCAAACTTATCGAACTCTGAAAGGCAATTTAGAGCCAACAAAAAAAGGAAATAATTTTGTTTACGATCTTTCTGATTATGCTTTAATTACAACTGTTCTGCGAGATATGGGTTACGAAATTTGACGTTATCAATCGCGATCGCTAATCTCTTCACTGGGTTTGTATTTTAAAGAAGGTAATAGTGGTTGGGATTCTTGGGGAGAAATTTCGACAACAACTAGATCGTCTGGCGTGCCATGAGGCATGGGATTAATTTTGAAAATAAATAACTTTTTTGTCCCATTGCCTGCGGCTAACAAAGTAAGAGTAGTAGAACCATCTCCGCTATGTAGTTGAGGATCGCAATTGTTATAATTTTGTGGTGGTGGAGAATAAGGGAGTTCTCCATTGACTGATGGAGCAACAGGAGCTGGAATTGTCTGTTGAGTTGGGGCACAAAAAACCAGTGTTTTTATTAGTTTTAAGTGAATAACTTGCGCTCCGGTACTGTTATCGCAAGAATGCTGTTGGTCCCAATTGCATAAGTGACCGTCAAAACTAACAGCTATTTGATTGATATCATCGAGCCAAACTTTTTGTACAACCATTCCGGTAGGAATTAAATTGATATTAATGCCGTGGGATGGATAGATGTTAATTTGAATTAGATGACCTGTTCTTCCTTCTGCATCTCGTGAGTAAACAGTCCATATAGGTTTAGCTAGTGCAGGAGCAATAAAATTACCTACTGAGGCAATAGCCATTGCAATTGTTGTAGCTATTAAATTGAATTTCATTACCTTAATTGAAGTAGTTCAGGAGTTCAGGAGTTCAGTAGTTCAGGAGAGTAAAAGAGAAGAGAAGGAGTTTTGAAAAAAAATAGCTTTATTAGGGTTGCCAATTTTTCAAAAATTACGATGCATAATTTATTTATACTGAACTCCTGTAACTCCTGAACTCCTGAACTCCTTGTTAAAAAATGAATGGCTTATTTACATAAATTTGTACCCTAGTTCCTTTCTCTAAAACATAAATTGTTGGATTTTTTTCAAGTTCTCGCATTCTTCTTTGATTTCTAGCAGCTAACCTTTCGCTTAAAACTTCAGCCCCACCAGAAATAGCGCCAGCAGCAATATTAGGATCTGATTCAGAATATTGATAACTACCAAAATAATCTCTTGAACTATATCGAATCGTAGGACGATTAATTAACTCGGATGCCTCCCTCGCTCCTCCCAATAAGGCAGCAAAAAGATCTGAACTTATGGTATTGGGAGTTTTTTTTGTAGCTATAAGCAGCTCATTGCCACTAATTGCTAAAATCCTAAAAATGTCTGTTGAGATGGAGGTAACTCTGCTACCTCCAACAGAGGGAGCTAATTGAATCGATTTAGCAACTAATCCTAGTTCTCCAGAAGGAGTAGTACGATTTACAGATACGATAATTTCAGCACCAGCAGGCACAACAATTTTGCCGCTCGGACTTTTTAGATGGGAGGACAGCTTAACCACATAATTACGGTGGCGATCTTTAAACTCTCCAATCCAGGCGATCGCACTGGTTAATTCTCCAGTGGCTGTTGTACCTATTTTTAACGTACGCTTCGATTTCTTGAGAGTAGAGCTGAAATTAGAGTTTAATTTACTTCTTGGAGCAGGTTTGATAATTTTTGGCTGTTTTGCAACTAATACTGGCTGAACAGAACCTCCGAAAACTCCCATGCGAGAAACTCGATGATAAACTACTTCTGGGGACTCTTGTGGCGCAGTAGGTGGGGTCGGCATTTCTGGCTGTTGATAATTATTTGGTGGTGGTGGTGGAGGAAGTTCTTGATGCTGGTGGGGGATAGTGACAGGCTGAGAAGGAGACTCTACCGCTTTTGTTAACTGAGGTTCAGTAACTTCAGGTTGAGATTGTTTTTCAATTGAGATTTCTTGATCTTTGAGAGCATACTTTGCTTGATAATCGATCTTTGGTGCTTTACTGAAATCAACTGAACTCGACTCATATGTTGCCAGAATTTCCCTGCTAGGATAATGGGATTGTGGTTGAAATTGTTTATAAACCCAAAATCCCAGTCCCATTACTATTAAAGTACCTCCTAAAACCACTCCAGATCTTAGAGAACCTCGTTCGGCGACTGGTCGAGTAGAATTTGAGTTGGACTGTCGATCGAGTCTGTGTTTCTCGTTAACAATCAATTTCCCGTCAACAATCGAGAATTTCTCATTCCCTTCTATTCCGGCGATCGCATTCTCTTCTATTGAACTTAATTGGTCAGTATCTTCATTGACTTTGTCTTGTGTTGAGTTGTTACTAGCTTCTGTTTGAGCAGCAGAGTTATTTTCATTGTTGCTATTATCACTCGAATCAATACTAGAACGATCGTCTATAGTGTTTACCATTTTGCCCTCCATTCAGTTTTAAGTATTTTGTCTTCATTCAATGGGGTGTGGGGTGTGGGGTGTTGGGTGTGGGGAAAAGAAGTTAAGTCGTAAACAAAGTAATAAAGTTATTGTTAAAGGATTCCCTATATGAAATAGCAATCTAAGGAGCCCACATCCCACACCCCACACCCCACACCCCACACCCTTCCCTCGACTTATTCCTTGTAATCAAGCACGGTTTCGATTTCTAAGCCCGCTGCACTCATTGAATACAAGGTTTTTTCTAGGGGATTAGCATTTTCTTTTAAAGGGGAGTGAGAAATAGTTATGGCCCTAATTCTC
>JASJDA010000097.1 GCA_030065755.1 Prochloraceae cyanobacterium
TGAGACTTCTGGATTGAACCCCATATCTTAAGTTGTCGATGTGCATGATATCGATTAGATATCTAGGTTTTTATACAGGTTGATTACCTTTCCTGTTATATTTTAGAAGTATAAAACATTAACCATTATTATTAAAGTGTTAGCAAAGCCGCCCTAGAAGGGCGGGGCTTTAAACCCAAATTTTTGGTAAAAAGATTAAGGCTAAAGTTAGGGCTACTACCTTCAAGCGGATTGGCAAGCGCGACTACTCATTCACGTCACTCGATCGATCTCTCGACCACGGAGATTTTACTACTCCCGACTATGCATTTCGGATCGATCCACATATCCCAAAAAAAACTGACTTACTTCAGGTGCGGGTAACTAAACCCTACGAACAATTCGATCCAAATCAGGATTTGACAGAGCCTTTTAACAACTGGCGAGTTCACCTCCAAAACTGGACCGATCTTAACGGCGACGGCAAGTACTGGGTGGACAGAAATGGCAACAAGAAAGTCGACCTCGAAGGGGAGATGCAGACTGGCGAGCATATTCGCTTTAGCTACGGCTATAATACTGGACCAATGCAGCAGGTTCGTATGGCTAATCCACTGGAGAGAATTGACGATGGCTTGCTGCTTACTTTTCGCCACCAAGACCAGATCCCCGAAGTGCCTACCACCGACCTAACAGTAGAAGCATCCTTCTGGAAGAAAACCAAATGGCCGTGGCTTCGAGTGCGAAAGAATTTGACATTGATGCCCAACTCGGCTACAAATTTACCGGCTAGGATTAAAGTACCAAAAAATACCCCCTATGGCATGTATGAAGGTGCTATTGAAATTGTTTACGAAAATGACGAAAATAACAATAATAACAATTACGACGCTCACACAGTTACAATTCCAGTAACTGTAGCAGTAGCCGCTGAAGGTACTTCCTTTAATTTTGGCCAGACCAACTTCACTAACAGGCGTGCCCAGCTCTATGATAATAAGAACCTATTCGGTTATACTGACTACTCCTGGCGGGGAGAGTCGGGAGACTGGCGATTCTACTGGACCGATATCCCTGCTGCTAGTTTGCCAGCTTCAGGGGATTCGTTTTTAGTAATTGATACTGCTTGGAAGAATTCAGGTACGGACATCGATACGATTGTTTTCGGTCCAACCTCTGATGATTTGAGTCCCTCGGATGTTTACGGTCCTTACACCCTGGAAGAAGTAGGTGGCAGCAAAAACACTTACATTGGCAGTGGACGTTGGGGCTACCAAACTTCTAGTGGCGGACCGCAAGAGATTATCTCTGCCCCAGTTCGAGAAGGATTGCACGGTATTGCTTTGCACCAAGTTCGTGTAGACGGTAGCACTTTAAATGAACCCTTTTCTGGTTCTGTTGGACTAGCAAACCTCAATCCTGGCAAAGTAACTGGCACTAACAGCGGCTCGGCCGAAATAACCATTAGCAGCGAGATAAAGTTGAGCAGTTTTGTTGCTGAGGGCTTCGGACTAGGAAAGCCGGTAACTACCCGCGAGACCGTATTTCAAGACGATCCTGACGATCCGTCCACCGCCTCCTTCCTTACTACGGTTGACATTAACCACGGTGGACTGCTGGCGGTGAGCACAGCTGAATCGGCCAAGGGGTCGGATATCGATTTGTACTTGTACGGACCTAACAACATCTTATTGAACTCTTCGACAACTCCAACAGATGAAGAGTCTGTAGAAGTTCTTTTCCCAAAAGATGGCACTTATACGATCGCCGTTCACGGGTGGAGCGTGGCAGCGGGAGTGGACACCTTTGAACTGACGGTGAACGCCATACAGGGCTACGATTTAAGCGTCACTGACCTACCAAATTCGATTCCAGCAGGCGCTACTGGCACGGTCTCAGTTGAGTGGGATACTACCGGTTTTGCCTCTGGAACATACAACGGTATAGTGACAATGGGTCCAGCTAAGGCACCTGGTCTGTTCGAGGTTCCAGTGGAGGTTCTAGTCGCTTAATCTCTACCCAATAGTTGACTTTGCCACAGATATTTTAGTGGGAGGTGGGAGCTCTTGAATGGGGAGTGGGGTCTAAGTTTAATATTTAACGCGAACAATTCTTGGAATCAGTTTTAGATCGATCTCCTACTCCCTACTTCTGCAAGAAGTCCAATGTAGCTCAGCATAAGGATCGTACTCTATTGATGTCTTTTTCAGACTAGCTCCCTGAAACCCATCCATTTGCCTCAAGGGTACTGCGACCATAATTTTCAATTTGGTCGTAGAGTTGTCAAAAAGAGCCAAATCTATTTAGTTTCGGTATTACTTTCTTGAGGTTGTCGCTCGTTGTCAAGAAAATCTGCTTTAATTTTTAGCCAAATATAATCAAAACCGGCGAAAAGTAACCCCGCTATTATTACTATTTTTATTAATCCCAAAGCGGAGTTTGACTGCTTGAGACTATTACCAGTAGCACGTGTAGAGACTTCCTGAGAATTAGAACGATCGCCAAGTTGTCTTTTTCTCGGTGTCGAACCCATCGATCGGGGAGCAGCATTACTTAAATTGTTGGGCAACAAACTCAGCCATTTATCGACACTCGAAGGGCGATCCTTTTGTTCTAATGCCATTCCAAGCATTACTGCCTCGCAAAGCTTAGGATTCAAATCGGGTCGTAGACTTTGGGGTGTCGCTAGAGGAATGCGTTGTCGCAACATCGGACTAGTGGGAACTCGAGCCGTTAGCAAAGTATATAAGGTTGCAGCCAAACCATAAACGTCTGTAGCAGGGGTGCGTTTTGCTTTAGGAAGATACTGCTCAATAGGAGCATAACCTTCTGAGGTTACGTTAGTGTGAGTTTGAACTGCTCCTGGTAAAAATTCTCTAGCAATACCAAATTCAGTCAATATTACCTGTTTAGTTCCTTGACGTAAAACTAAATTATGTGGTGTAATATTTCGGTGGAGTAAGTTGCTTCTGTGGACTACTTTTAGTGCTTCTGCCGCCTGCCGAATGTAGCCAACCGCTATTGCTTCTGATAGTGGTTTGTCAGGCATTACCACGCTCTCTAGGCTTTGCCCTGGAATAAAGTCCATGACTATATAGGGCAATTCCTCTTCGACAAAGAACTCTCGAAATTTAATTATATTAGGGTGGGAACACTTTACCAACCTTCTGGCTTCATTCAAAAACTTTTTTCTCAAATCATTCAGGTGGGCATTTTCCTGTACCCCTAAATTAAGTGTCTTAATTATGACTGGCTTTTTTAGAACTTGGTTAATGGCTTTGTACGAGATACTAGAAAAACCTTGCTCTATTTCCTCCTGAAGAAGATACTTGCCAGTTTGTAAGCTTTTGCCAACAAAAGGTGTCATAGCGATCGCGTCAAATTAACTCGGATTTTGGACGAACATCATTCCCGTAGTTAACAGGGTAACAAATCTACAGAGCTAGAGATATCCGAGGATATCTCCCAGAAACACGTCAGGACAAGCTAATTACAAAATCTCTTCAATCGAGTTTTGAGTTGCTAATCATTTTTTGCTAGTTGGTCTTCTCTTTTGTGTAAGACCTAGTTTTGTGTAACAATTATTCACAAAACTAACCTTTCAGATAAACCCCAGTTACATTTACGATTATAGCGATCCAATCTAAATTAACTACTATATCCCTTAATCGACTTTTAAGTTATTGTCATATGTTGTTAATTATTAAGTGCTATATTTCTTACACTATTTTAGTACTAAGTTAAAATTTAAAGGTAGTTTATAGTTAGTAAAAAGTATTTATTATGATTATATACTAAAAGAACGATGGACTCTTGTTTTCTTTCTAGTCTCCATCATCAAGTTCCAAATCGTATTAATAAACTCTTGCCGATCGACTGGCTTTGTTAAATAAGCATTGGCTCCTAAAATATCTGCCCATACTTTATCCACTTGAGTAGATTTAGAAGAACACATAACTATAGGAATTAATTTAGTAGCTGGATTATTTTTTAATTTACGACAAAACTGAAATCCACTAATATCTTTCATAACTATATCGAGAACAATTATCTTAGGAGAAACACTTTGTAGTACGTACGTTGCTTCAGAGGCACTCGATGCAGTTAAGACTTGTAGACCAGATTTTTCCACATATGCTTTTAAAGTCATTCTTTCTACTAGAGAATCATCAATTATTAGAACTTGACTCATCTAATTTATTTCTCGTCTATTTTAGTATTAAGTTAAATTATACTATCAAAAAGAACGAGAATAAATAATCATCTTTTTCGATCGATAGTTTGGCATAAGTTGACTTATAAAATCAGCAAAAAAAATTTAGGATATTAATAGGCTGGTAAATAGATCGCAACTCGATTGCTTGAATTTTTAATAGTTGTATAGTCTCAATTAAATCGTATGTTTAGATAGAATTATAGATATTTTCTCGATAAATCTCCGAGGATTTTGTCATTCTTCAAAAAGATTCCCATAAGGAGCATACAATCGAATTGTATTTTTGACGCTCGAGATTTTGCCTGAGATATGCCAAATTTTACCAATGAAGTCAGAAGTCAGAAGTCAGAAGTAACGCTCTGCACTTTGGTATAAATAAAGCCTCCTCATAAAATGAGGAAAATATAAAAACATAATTCAATAGTTGAATCCTGTTTTTTCAAAAAGCGGAGCGCCCGCTCGGAGGGAACCTCCGAGTAAGGAGAACCCGCGCAGAGGTAAAACTTCTGACTTCTGACTTCACACTTCTGACATCGTAATACAGAATAGCGATTATATTCGCAAACAGATCGCTTGGATAGCCCAGTGCAGTGGAGATATTGAACTTCGCAATGCTTTACTACTTACTAGCTTGGAAGAATATTGTTTGCGTCTCCTTGGCAATCACACTGTATTATCCCATTAGTTGAGTGATTTCCTCATGAGTCAAAGGAACGATCGCTAAGTTAGTAGTTTGCGGAAAAAAACTACCTTAAAACAGCCGATCGCCTGGAAAACTAATCAATTAATTAAAATTGTTAATTCCAAACTTTAGAATTACTTAACTTAATTTCATCGCATTTACAGGTATTTCGTCCCAAGAATTAACCGTTCTCAAACGTATAGTCCAACCGTCTTGTTTTTGTCGATCGCTGAGATTTTGCTGCCAATTTTGGTAACAATCAAGTGCTAACTCCTCATCGCAGCTAGCAACACAAGCATAGATAATTCCCGACGGATCGATTTGTTCGTTCACCCAAATTTTCACAATTGTTCTATCTTTGAAGTTAAGTTAAAATTTACTTATCTAAAATTACCTAATTTAAAATAACAATACCTTACAACTTACAGCTAGGGTAAGTAGAATTGCTAATAACTAGCTCAATTTTAGTTTAATATCAATTAGGAGTTTACCCGTGAAATTTTTCTATAAGACCCAATTATTAGCAACAACCTTGGTAATTTCCACTATATTTGGTCTCATAAATCAAAATACTGCTAGGGCTCAAGTCCGAATCATCCGCGATAATTCGGACTTGAGAATTATCCGCACCCACAGAACAACTGTCAGCTGTCGCAATCTGACAACTGTTATCAGTCGGGCTGGGAGAAGTGCAGTGTTAATCAAGTGGCAAACTACTGAATTTGGGACATCTCCTCAACAACGGTGCCAGGTTGTTTCCCAAAAATTACAAAAAGCAATAGACTACAACGGAGGAAAACTGTCTGGTTTGAGACTCATAACAGGTCGCGTAAATAATCAGACAGTAATTTGTTTCGTTCCCAATGGAGAAGCATGCAATAGCAATAGAGTGCTGTTAACTCTCAATAGAGAGAACCGAAGAAGAGCAAACGAGATTGCAAAAAAAATCATTTCTCCTAGTCCCAATGCTTCAAATGCAGCAATTATTGAGAATTCTGGAGAGAGATTTGAAATGGATCTCGGAGTTTGGGAAGAAACAAATTTAGACCCTAGAGTGTCTACTTACTAGGAAATAACATTAATCTACTCAAACCGATCGATTCTATTGATTGGATAATATTTAATGGAAACAATAACAAATTTAACAGTAAATATCAATAAAATTAATGGGAAATTACAGTGGGTTTATTGCCGATTAGATTGACGGTTGCTTTCTATCTAATTAGCATATTTGGATTGTCCTTGACTCAAAGTAAAGGCTTTAAAAAAAGAGTTAACGCTATAGATCGAGCTACTGTAGCTATTACTCAAAACATTGAGGTATCAGTGCCAGAAATTGCTAGGCAAGTAACAGTGAGGATTATGAACGATCCAGCTCCTGGATCGGGGGTGATAATTCAACGTCAAGGACAAATTTATACCGTGTTGACCAACAAGCACGTAGTTGTCGACAGTGAAGATCGCCACTATCAAATTTTAACGTGCGATGGAGAAATGCACCAAGCTAAGTGGTTAAAATTCCCTAGCTTTGAAGATATAGATTTAGCCTTAATTGAATTCAAGAGTAGCAAATCCTACACCGTTGTGACAATGGGAAATTCAGAACAACTAACCGTAGGGGATACAGTATATGCTTCGGGATTTCCCAACTGGAATTGGATCGATCGAACCACCCCAGAAAGTACCCTTCAGTGGAAACAAAAAGCCTTTAAACTAACCGAAGGAAAAGTGGGAATGATACTTGAGGAACGATCGCTAAAACAAGGATACCAATTAGGCTACACCAACGAGATAGAAGTAGGGATGAGCGGCGGTCCCATATTAGACAGCCAAGGTTATCTGATTGGGCTTAATGGGCGCGTAAAATATCCCTTTGGAGGTATTAATGATTTTATCTTTACAGATGGCACGCAGCCATTCGTAGAACTTTTTTTACAGATGGAAACCCTAAGCTGGGGAATTCCCGTTAAAACATATCAAAGATTGAATAAATCAACTGATAGGAAATAAGATTGCTATGATTTTCTCGAAGCGGCGATCGAAACTAATAGCTTTTATACTAGCGATTTCAACCGCGATTGCAATTATACTTTTAGGAGACTCTACACGCGCAAATACTTCATCTCTAAATACTAAAGAAATCGATGCCATAGCTTCCCAAACCACAGTCGTAATTGGGGAAGGTCTGCGCAAAGGAGATATTGAAGATGGAAACGAATGGGATACTGGTTCGGGAGTAATCGTCGCACACAATCATAATACTTATTACGTTCTTACTAACGCTCACGTAGTCAGAGAACCGAGAGAAAATAGACTCTGGGGAATTCGTACTGCTGACACTCAAGTTCACGTGGTAGCCGATACTGGTGAGAATATTATTCGCTTTGGTACCTACGATAACTTAAAAAAACAAACTACTAGCGGTTATGACTTGGCACTAATGAAATTTCAGAGCAACGAAGAGTATGTCGTTGCAGTCATGGGAAACTCCGAAAAACTCCACCAAGACGATCCAGTGCTCGTGTCGGGTTGGCCCATCCCTGAAGATCTCAGAGCCAATAGAAAGCGCGTCTCCGAACGAGGAAAAGTAGCAAAAATAGCCGAGGAAGCCGAGCAAAATAGCGGTTACAGTATACTTTATAGCTCTCAAACTGCACCTGGGATGAGTGGGGGGCCTGTATACAATCAGAAAGGAGAATTAGTTGGGGTTCACGCAGCAGGACGAAGTAGGGGAGATAGATACTGTATAGATCCAGTTTTGAGTAAAAATAATAGTTGCGGAATTCAAACAGTTCATTTTATTACTGAAGCTCAAGCCAAACAGATTCAGTTAAACTACAATCCACCTCCAGTTAGTGAGAGTGAAATTGCCAGAGGGGAAAAAAATAAACAACGAGCAGATTTTATTAGAGACATTTACGCTCTTTTCACCGATCTCGAACAACTGCAAAATAAGCTCGATAAAAGAAGAGACGATTTGGAAAATTTAGAGCGCCGTCTAGAGCAACACCTACAACTGTTCGATCGAGACAATCTACTTTCCCCATCGAGATCTCGATCGGAGCCAGACAATAATTAGGGAGTTAAGTAGGATTGTACAGTAGCGTCTATTTATTTTAAGTCTCTATGAAAATCATACCTAACAAAACCTTACAAAAAGGTAAATATATTCTCGTACAAGAATTAGGACAAGGAGGTTTCGGCGTTACCTACAAAGCCATTAACCAAATTCTCAATGAAGAAGTGGTAATTAAAACTCTCAAGTTAAACTCGACACAAGATAAATACCGCGTTAATTTGAGAAAGCAGTTTTTGGATGAAGCCAGAAGACTCCTTAAATGTTCTCATCCCCACATAGTTCGGTTGCGAGAATTTTTTACCGAAGACGAACTTCCCTACATTGTAATGGACTACATCCCTGGCCCTACTTTAGATAAGGTTGTTATGCCCGACAACCCCCTGCCAGAAGCTACCGCGATCGAATACATTCGCCAAGTAGGAGAGGCTTTAAAAGTCGTTCATCAAAATGGCTTACTCCACCGCGATGTCAAACCACAAAATCTTATTTTGCGTCAAGATACTCAAGAAGTAGTGCTGATTGATTTTGGCATTGCTAGAGAGTTTCGATCGGGAACAGTTCAGACCCATACCAGCCTTTTTTCAGAAGGCTATGCTCCGATCGAACAGTATATACTTAAAGCCCAGCGCACCCCTGCAACCGATATTTATGGTTTAGCTGCTACTCTTTACACTTTACTCACGGCTCAAGTGCCTATAGCTGCTAGCTTGCGCGATCGCATGCCCATGCAGTCGCCCAAAGAAATTAAACCTCGCTTGAGCAAGACTATCTCAGAAGTAGTCATGTGGGGAATGGCAGTGGAACTACAGCAACGCCCTGCTACCGTAGATCAATGGCTAAAAGTACTTTTGGCACGTGACAATAATAGGAGTGGAATTTCAGCCGCAATGCAAAACACTTCTTTAATGCCAACCAAATCCGATACAGGGAACCACGTCCGTTCGATTGACCGCGATCGAGAGCGAAAGGCGGCTAAAATTCCCATGGAGAATAAGGGACTATTTGTAGCCAAAGCGATCGCTATTTTTAGTTTGATAGTAGCTTTAGCTCCACTTATTAAGTCCAAACTAGTAGACGAAAACCAGAGGAATATGACTTTGCTTAAAAGTTGGAACTTACAATTGACTGCGTGCGATCGGGATGCTGTATCGATTTACATGAAAAATGAAAAATATTGTGTCGAAGCCGACCACGAACACCAACTTTATTCAGGAGAAAGTTTTAAATGGAATGGTGGGAATCGTCTGGTTCACATACCGACAAAAAACACTGGGGATAAGGACGATAAAGAATTTAAATTTGAGTTTTGAATGGAAAGGTGGGAATCGTCTGATTCACATACCGACAAAAAACACTGGGGATAAGGACGATAAACAATTTGTTTTTCAGCTAATATTATCGAACTAATCTCTAACAAAAATATTAAATTATCTATACTATTGTTATATATTGCTTATATTTTTTGAATCGCCGTCTATAATCAATAGAAGATATTTGGCGATAAGTTAATAATTTAGAAATAAAATTTCCCTCGAAACTTTTTAGTTAGACTCGCAAGAAGTCCCACATCTGCAATCTATAATTCAGTGTGGGAATATGTCACAATAGAAATAACTATTAAACGTAAGCCAGGAGACTACTGTGAATCGAGACATCCCTAAGCTATCTTGGATTAACAACTCTGGTCTGGGCTGTTGGCTTAGTCTGTTGCTAATGGGATTGTTACTGGGGTCTGTTGGTCTAGGTTGGCTGGTCAATGGATTTTTAATAATAGTTGCTATATTGCTGGTATTACCAATTATTTCTTGGTTAGTATTTCGCTGGTGGTTACAACGCAATCTCATAGTAGACCAATGTCCAGTTTGTCAATACGAATTTACTGGATTGGCTGGAAGTCAGTGTCAATGTCCGAGTTGTGGAGAGCTTCTTAAAGTTGAATCCGGTCGCTTTTCCCGCTTTACTCCTCCTGGAACTATTGATGTAGAAGCTGTTGATGTGGAAGCAAAGCAACTAGAAGAGTAAGCTCACCCTCGGCTGAAGCGCGAGGGCTTTCGCCTTCGCAATTCAGAAAAGAGTTTTTCAGTAGCCCTGCAACTTAAACCTAGTCTCATATTGGGGAGCATTCAGCCTAAATCGCGAACCTCTAGGTCGGCTTACATTCCTCGTTTAACCCAAACAATACGAGAGCTTGGACGAAGGATATTTTTTCTTCACCGAGGTTATTTTCTCGGACGACCCCCGAATTCAACAAAACTCGACATTGAATTCTTGACTCAAATTTACGAGACTCTCGCTGTACTCTGTCTTACTGCATAGCCGTTTCTCCTGAGTAAATGAGTGCCTTTGCTTTTCAGATTATAATAAGTGTACTAAATGGTACACATTATCTCAAGAACAGAACAGCTAAAAGTAAGACTAACTAAGAAAGAAATGGAAAAATTAGAAGCTTATGCACAATCGAAAGGATACTCAAAATCAGAAGTTATCAGGGATTACATTAAACGATTACCAAAGATTAACCCTGACGGGGGATAAATCCCCCGTGTCGCGTTTCATCCCCCCTATGAATAGAGGGGCTTCCACGCTCCCGTGAGGTTCTCGTGAGTGAGCGTTAAATCGGTATAAACCGAAGCAAAACGTATTAATCGAGCGGAGAAAATTCCTGACTATAGCTCGATCGTCTCAAAACCTTGGGGTGTACAACCAATCTCCCCTGCTCCCCTGCTCCCCGAAGGATATCTTTATTTTTATAGAGGGAACCCTCTGTTGCAGTAAAGTTAATTGTCACAACAGATAAGTTAAATAAAAAGGGTTCCCTCTATAAAAATAGAATCATTAGACCCCTGCTCCCCTGCCCCTTTCACCAAATAATTTTGGCTCTTTCCGAACAGTATTGACCCCCCACACTTCCCTCTCCCTCTCAATTAATGATTGCTCTTGATTACTGAATCGGTGTTCTAGGGGAGGATATTTTCCGGTGATGCCCAAACTGTTAAAAGATCCTTTCTGCCAAGATCCTACAGACCTCTATATAACAGTTGTACCCAAACAGCTCGAACGAACTATTTTGCCAGAATAAGTATTTAACCCAGCATTGAGCCAAGTTTACTCCGAGGCTGTTTGGCCAAAAGCAATAAAAAAATCATTGCCAATGGTATGTCAACTCAAGTTGCTGTTGGAGAAGCACTTGAAAAAATTTAGAGAAATTATGAGAAAATGGCAATAACATATAATACTAAAAGTAAAAAAATAGAAAGTAAAATGAAGTTTTTAAATAAAAGCTTAAATTTACAGCTAGTTACTTCCTTCTATCTCTTATCTTTAGTAACTGTCAGTTCTGTAGCGATCGGGGCTTACAATCTTGGTAAACAATCTCTTAAAGAATCTATTTTCGCTAGACTAAATGTAGCTTCCTCAATTAAAGAAGAACAGATAGGAGAATGGCTAGACAACCAATACAGAGATGTATTTTTATCTGCCCAATTGCCAGAACTGCGAGAACAAGCTCAAATTCTATTAAATACTAAGAACGATTCAGAAAAGTTAAAAGACAAACAACTAGCTCGCGAAGTCCTTTCACAATATTTTTCAAATTTATTAAACATTAAGTCTGATATGCGAGAAATATCTATTCTTAGCAAGAATAGTATTGTGGCTTTCTCGACAAATAAGGATACGATCGGTAAATATCGACCTATAGGCTGGACGACCACATATTTTACTGCAGATTACTTTGAATCTAACGGAAAAAACATTAAGCCCACCTTTTACACCTCAACAATTACTGGCAAGCCAGAATTATCCTTAGCAACACCTATTTTTGACCGAAACGATCGCCCTGTAGGCGTAATTTTAATTGCTCTAAATCTAGAAAAAATAGATAATTTAATTCGGCAGCGAACTGGTTTGGGAAAGACTGGCGAAACATATCTGGTCAGTCGATTGCGAGAAAAAAATGCCTTCATCTCTTCAGAACAAACTTCGGAATCATCTCAAAGAGTTAGCAGTTCGGCTATTGAGGCAGCTACGGCAGGAAAAAATGGTGCTGGATTATATGAAAATTATAATGGAGTACCAGTTATAGGAGTGTATCGCTGGCTTGAAGGAAGAAATCTAGCACTACTAACTGAAATAAGTCAAGAAGAAGCATTTGACCCCGCCCAAAAACTAGCCAGGAACATTTTTCTAATCGGATTGAGCGTATCGGGAATGGTTTTGGTAGGGGTTATATTTGTTTCGCGTCGAATCACAAAACCGATTTTAGCTCTCACAGAGGCAGCTACTAAAGTAAATAGTGGAAATCTCAACTATCAAGCTTCAGTAAGGAGAGAAGATGAGATTGGACTTCTAGCTAGTTCTTTTAATCAAATGGGTCAAAGACTGCGAAAGTCTTTTATTATTTTAAAAAAAGTAAATCAAGAACTAGAAAAAAGAGTAGCCCAACGCACTAGAGAATTGAAAAAAGCCAAAGAAGCAGCAGAAGCTGCATCGAGAGCTAAAGACTTATTTCTGGTTAACATAAGCCACGAATTGCGCACCCCCCTCAACAGTATTTTGGGCTACTCCAGAAATATTCAGCACGCTCAAAATTTAGAATCAGATCAAGTCCTCGGTTTGAGAATTATCGAGCAAAGTGGATCTCATCTATTAACGCTGATTAACGATATTTTAGACTTCTCGAAAAGTAAAGTTGGCAAGATGAAACTTTCCCCTTCTAACTTGTACTTGCCAAAATTCCTTGAAGATATAGCCGCTACCCAAAATCTGAGGGCACAAGAAAAAGATATTCTGTTTAAATATGAAATTGTCGGCTCTTTACCCGAAGCCATCATACTTGACGAAAAACGACTGAGACAGGTTTTGTTAAATCTGTTAAGTAATGCAGTTAAGTTCACAAATTCTGGAATTGTTACCTTCAGAGTTAGCGCGATCGGGGAAAAGATCGAATCCGGACAGTTATTACCCCAGCAACAACTTCGTTTTGAAGTAATCGATACTGGAGTGGGGATTAGTTCTTCTGTTTTAGAAAAGATTTTCCTTCCCTTCGAGCAAGCAGGGGATCTCTCAACTCATTCAGAAGGGACGGGTTTGGGTTTATCTATCAGCAAGCAACTAATTGAATTGATGGGTAGTAAGATTCACGTGAAAAGTCAATTAGGAAGTGGTTCGACTTTTTGGTTCGATCTTGCGGTAGATGTGGTTGACCTCGAAGAACAACCGAATCCCCAATCACAAGAGAATAAGCGAATATTAGGTTATAAAGGAGATGTTCGTCGGATTTTAATAGTAGACGATCGCAAAGAAAATCGGGAACTTTTGTTTCTCATTCTTCAATCCTTGGGCTTTAAGGTAGAAGAAGCAATTAATGGTCAAGAGGGATTGCAAGTTGCTCGATCTCTGCAACCAGATCTGATTTTAACCGATTTGCTGATGCCTGTTAAAACAGGTCTGAAGATGGTTGCTGAACTCAGACAAATACCTGAGTTTAGAGAAATACCGATTATTGGTGTTTCTGCCAGCACGTTTGAAATAATGGAAGAGAAAAGCCTTGGTGTTGGCTGCGATGCTTTTTTATCTAAACCGATCGACGAGTTGGAATTACTAAATCTGTTGCAACAGTATTTGCATCTAGAATGGGCGTACAATTTGCCAGAACAAGTAAGAGAGCAACATTTCAATTAATATTTCTCAAGAAGTTATTCTAGATATGAATAATACTGACGCGCAAATCAAAGATTATGTGCGTTACTTTTGTATTAGATATTCTCGGGCTCATTGCAATTGACTAATCTTAACAAAGAGTATTATTATAGACTTTGTAATACATTTTAAATAAATATTAAAAATCCTTGACAAATAATGCTCGATCGTTTTTGGAGTAAAAAGGTCTATATTTTAGTATTTAAATATTAAATATATAATCAAAAGCAAGCATTATTTATTTTGTATTCAAAAATTCGAGGCCAAGGTAAGTGAAGCAATAAAAAACTATCTTTTTCAGAGTAAATATAATTGTTCGATCCCAATAAACTATGATATTAAAAGTATTAAAACGCTACGTTTCTCAAATTACAAACAAAGCTTCCCTGCAAACAGTATTAATTATTTCCTTTGTACTTCAAATATTGGCTGTAGTCGGTCTGACGGGGTATTTTTCTTTTAGTAGTGGTAAAAAAACTGCAAATAAATTTGCGCTTCAATTAAGTGAAGAAGTTACCAACCGAATCGAACAACACGTCCTCAATTACTTAGAGAAGCCCTACATAGCTCACCAGACGATCGTTGGAAGTGTTGATAGTGGAATTGTTAATTTAGAAGACCTCGAACAATTACAAGATTACTTTTTTCACGAAGTTCAGCGGCTCGACCACCTCTCATACCTTTACTTTGCCAACAAAAAAGGAGAATTTGTTGGCGTTCAAGAGCTAGACTCTAAAGAGCTTGTCGCACACATTAAGGATGTCTCGACGGATAACAAGAAACATATTTATCTTCTCGATAGCGATGGCAATAAAACTAAACCCATAATCGCATCGCTCGATTACGGTTCTCGCTTTCGCAACTGGTTAGAGTTAGTCAAAAAAGAAAAAAAACCGATATGGAGCCCTATCTACCGATTTCCTAGTTCTGGGTATACCACTATCGGGATTAGTCTAATTACGCCGATCGAAACCAAGAAAGGCGAACTTCAAGGGATTCTAGCTAGCGATCTCAGTCTGTCTCAAATGAGTAATTTTTTACGCAGCCTAGAAATTACTGCCAACGGAAAAGCCCTGATTATTGAAAGAAATGGCGACATAGTTGCTACTTCCACTAGAGAATCCCCATACATCAGGAGAAATTCAGTCCAACAGCGCTTGAAGATTGCAGATAGCAGAGATCCTTTGATTCAGGCTACAGGCAAATATTTACTAGATCGCTATGGCGACTTGAAAGAAATTGATAATTTATCTTCTTTCTACAAGATCGACAGTCAAAAACAACACTTCTTACAAGTCAAAAAAATTCAAGACAATCGCGGTCTCGATTGGCTGATTGTCATCGCCATTCCTAAAACCGATTTTTCTGAAACTTTTGAGACCAATACTCGCATCACTATCTTGCTCTTTTTTGCTGCTGCTATCGTAGCTACAGGGACTAGCATACTAACCGCTCGCTGGATTATTCAACCTCTTAAAAGCTTCAACAAAACAGCTCGAGACATCGCTCGAGGCAAATGGGACAAAAAGGTAGAACTCGAAAGATCTGACGAACTAGGACAAATCGCTCAATCTTTCAATCAGATAAGCAAGCAGCTTCAAGAAGCCGAGCGTGATTTAGAGTTAAGAGTAGAAGAAAGAACCAAATCACTTATCGAAGCTAAAGAAAATGCTGTTGCTGTTTCCGCTGCTAAAGATAGATTTATGGTTAATATCAGCGAAGAGTTGCGCCTTCCCCTAAATAGCATATTAGGCTACGTTAAAGTTATCAATAACAATACCAATACTACTCCCCAACAAGTTCAAAGTTTAAGAGTAATTGAGCAAAGCGGAACTTATTTATTAACTTTAATCAATGATATTTTAGACTTTTCTAAACTAAAAAACAATAGAATAGAACTACATTATACTGAGTTGCACCTGCCTGCATTTTTAGAAGAAGTAGCAGGGATTATTGATATAATTGCAAGACAAAAAAAACTTGTCTTGACTTACGAAACTGAAGGAAATTTACCAGACACAATCAAAATTGATGAAAAACGCCTGCGACAAGTTCTCATCAATCTCCTTACCAATGCTGTTAAATTTACCAATCAAGGAATAATTACCCTGAGAGTCAAAGTGATTGAAGGATTTAATTTACCTCACTCACAAACCTCCAAAAATATTCGTTTTGAAGTAATGGATACAGGGGTAGGGATGACTGAAACGCAAGTAGAAAAAATATTTCAAGATTTTGACAAAGTAGGAGAACTCGAAAGCCAAATAGCTGGGGTAGGTATTGGTTTAACTGTCACAAAACAAATTGTTGAATTGATGGGTTCTCAACTGAAAGTTAAGACTAAATTAGGTACGGGTTCGACTTTTTGGTTTGACCTTACTTGTGAAGTAACTCAATTAGTAAAGCAAGAAGAGCAACCCCAGTATAATAACCTGGAAATAGTGGGTTACAAAGGAGCTAAACGCAAGCTTTTGATAGTCGATAATGTTGAAGACAATCGCTTGCTATTGAGCTATATGCTCGAACCTTTGGGTTTTGATACGATCGAAGCCGAAAATGGTCAGCAAGGATTGCAAGTGGCTGTAGAAAATAATCCTGACCTCATATTGACAGATATACTCATGCCTGTAAAAACTGGTTTGAATATGGTCAGAGATCTGCGGGAAATGAAAGAGTTTAGAGACACTCCTATTTTTGCACTTTCCGCCAGTACTTTCGAGGTTATGGAAAAAGAAAGCTTAGCTGTTGGCTGTAATGCTTTTCTACCAAAACCGATCGAACAAAGTAAGTTATTGCATTTATTAGAAAAATATTTGCATCTGGATTGGGTTTATGAAACAAACGAAGTTTAAATAAGAATTGAAGGTTTTCTTTTCTTTTATTCTTCTTCGTTTCGTACCCTAGACCAAAGTATTTTTAATGCCATTACAGCAAATCCAATTGCAGCGATCGTCTTTAATAAACTTTCTGGTAATATTTGCGCTGCTCCCCCTCCGACAATTACTCCCAGAAAGCTAGTTAGAATTAAGGCTGTTATCGAGCCAAAAAAAACCGCGCGAGGAGATTTTGAACTGCTACCGAGAGCGATCGCAGCTAATTGACTTTTATCTCCAATCTCTGCCAAAAATACCGTGATAAAACTTAATCCTAATAGTTGCCAGTCCATATCAAAAACTCATCCGCCAATAATTACATCTTCTATCAATAACCCAGATATTATTAACATCAGCACAGCTACTGCAATATCGAGTACTTTAGGAGACAGTCGCTTCGCCATCCAATAACCTATCAAAACACCCAGCAAGCTTGTAGTAATTAATGCTCCAGCAGCACCAGCAAATACTACCCAAGGAGACTGAGATTGAGCTGTAATCAATAGGGTTGCTATTTGGGTTTTGTCTCCCATCTCTGCTACGAATATAGTTAAAAAAGTGGAATTAAAAACTGTCCAAAAGCCCCACTTTTGCTTGTTAACTGCTTCCTCAGCAGCATCAGCAATCCTAGATTCTAGATCCGTTTGAGATACATTAGCAGTCTGTTTTTGTTGAGAGTTCTCAGTCTTTACTGGCTCTATTGAGGTCACTGTTTTTATTTTTGAAAACTAAATTTACATTTTTTATACTTTTTTAAGTATCCCAGAAGTACGAGACAATTTCAACTTGTTTCAATCTCTCTATTGTAGCGAAACATTTCCTGACTCTTGCTGCCGTAAACGCCTTCAATTTGCTGGCGGCAACAGTCTATGGCAAAATCATTAAAGTCTTCACTATCGACCCCATACATCCGCTGAAAATTATCTGGTTGCACCCGACAAAAGCGGGGACGTTGCTCGTAAATGCGACATTCTCGGGTAACGCGATCGAAATTGACGCACCATCCTCCTTCCCCCACCATACTTAGATAGACCTCTAATTCCTCTACTGATAAATAATCTTCTAAATTCGGTCTATCCGCCGGATTTAAATGGCAACAGGCTCCACAATTCTTAACGCATCGCCATTTTTCCATTACTTTCCACTCCGTTGAAATAAAAGTTTATGTATTTTTGTAACTTAAATGAAAAAGATCGTAAAAGACCTAGTTATTATATACATTGGTTTTTCTATATCCACTCATTGAATAGGCAAGTTAGACTCAGGAGCGAACATGAACTTTATAGCTAATCTTTTTAACAACCTTAATCTAGAAGTTATCCTTCAACTGACTGTGGTTGCTCTCATCATGATTTCTGGACCAATAGTTATAGCGGTGCTTGCATTTCGTAAAGGCGATTTGTAGAGAAAAAAAACGATATTTGCTTCTCTTCTAGAGGAGTTTGGTAGGGGTCAACTACTGACTCCTTACCTATTATTTTTTACCGTCGAGTGCAGCCCGTGCAGCTTTAACTATATCAAAGTAACGCGGCTGGGTAACATCTACTTTTTTAGCATTGTCTCTGGTGGTTCCTAATAAAGCAATTTTTTGACCTCGACTTACTGCTAGCACTTGACCGCGATCGTTCCTAATTCTCAATTCGTTTGAAGTGTCGGAAAAACTGCAAGCATAAGAACGACCTTTAAAATTAAATTGAGCTTTTTTAGTAGGAGAACTTACGCAAGGGTGACGCGCGCCAACAATTTCTAATTCAATAGTAGTTTTGCCATTCCAGTGATTTTCTTGCAATTTATAGGCGATATCCAGCCTTGAGGGAAGGGGATAATAATCGCCCCATTGCCAAGCGATCGCCTTCATTGTACCGCCAGAATTCCCCTCTTGGCTCACAGTTAATCTGAGATGATTTTTAGTTTTACCAACAGTTTGCTGTTCTAATACTCGGACATTAGGAGTCCAAAATACGGGAAAATCGTTACCGATACCCCAGGGTTGCAAGCTGTCTATTTGGTTGTATAAATTAAGATTGAGTTGGTTAAAATTAGCAATGCTGTCAATTTTAACTAAAGGAGACAAATGGTGGGGTTCGAGACACTGACAAGCAAATTCACTGAGTCGCTTTTTGAAAGCGTCTAAATTCTCAGCTAACAAACTAAAACCTCCAGCCGCTTGATGTCCGCCAAATTTACCCAGCAAGTCACCTGAATATTGTAAAGCTTCAAAGACGTGAAATTCAGGAATTCCCCTCGCCGATCCCCGTAAATGTTCGGGATCTTCTTCGCAAGTAGCAATAAAAACAGGAACCCCATAGCGATCGACCAAACGAGAAGCAACAATACCAATAACACCGTGATGCCAATTAGCTTGACAAATAACTAAAACTCGATCGCGCTTCCAGTCGATGGGATGATTTTCATCTTCAATTTTCGCGATCGCTTCAGCAAAGATCGTCTCGCATAATTGTTGACGCTTGCGATTAATCTGTTCGCATTGTTTTGCTCTTTCTCTTGCTAACTCCATATCTTCAGTAGTCAGCAATTCAATAACAATTTGCGGGTCGTCAATGCGACCGACAGCATTAATCCTAGGCCCCAGTTTAAAGCCAATATCGTCTGGTTTCAAATTTTTTCGTTCTTCATCGATCGCAGCTTCTTCGATTAACGCTCGAACTCCTGCTATTTGAGAATCAGCTAATAGCCGCAAACCTCTTTTCAACCAACGACGATTTACCCCTACCAAAGGTGCTAAATCGGCAATAGTTCCCAAAGTAAACAATTCTAGCAATTGCCCAGTTAAACCTTTATGCAATCCCAGACTTTGAGCCGTAGTAATAGCCAAAATATAAGCTATTCCCACCCCTGCAAGTCCGCGATAAGGAGAAGTTTCTGGGAGTAATTTGGGGTTGAGAATAGCATCTGCATCTGGCAGTTGTTCGGGGAGATCGTGGTGATCTGTGATAATTACGAGTATACCCAGCTCGATCGCCCTAGCAATAGGTTCGACTGCGGAAATACCATTATCTACAGTTAAAATTAACCCTACTCCCGCAAGAGCAAACTCTTCAACTATGCGAATGTTAATCCCGTAACCGTCTTTCATGCGACTGGGAATAGCATAATCTACATTTGCGCCTAAATGTTTGAGAGCACGCCATAATAAAGCAGTGCTAGTCATGCCATCAGCATCGTAGTCCCCGCAAATAGCAATTTTTTCTCCAGATTCGATCGCGCAAGAAATTAACTCTACACTTTTTTCTAGATCCTGAAATTCTTCTAGTGGGGAAGGTAATTGCTGAGATTTTGGCTCTACGTATACTTTTGCTAGTTCTGGTGTTTTAATGCCTCGATTAACTACCACCTGAGCTATTAAGGGCAATAAACCAGTAGTTTTAACTATTGGAGCTATTCGTGCATTTTCGGGGGCGATTTGCCATCGCTGAGAAGGCAATTTATATTTCATGGGAGCGATCGGCGTTCTAGGAAATTGGCAGTTGTAGAAAGCACTTAACTAGTTTAGATGAAAATCTATCCTAGATTATTTTGATATTTGCAGCTACTTGCTGAAGCCGATCGAGGGGGAGATCGGCGACGATCGCGTAAATAAATTTTCCGTCTTCCCACATTACTATATTTGGTTGTTGAGGCTGAGTGATGTAGAGATTCCCCTTACCTGAATGAGGAAATAGACTTTGCTTCTGACGGGATAGTTGATAAAAAGAAATAGTCTGACCGCTGCTGAGTTGATAACTAAAGCGAATACCTTTGCTCTTACCTAGCTCGCACAAACTACCTCCTAACAACTGCGAACCTTCTCCAACAAACTGAGGTAATGGTTTTGGCAAAGCTATCTGTTCTTGAAAATGCTTTGCTAGTTTTTCGGGTCTAGTCAATTTTACATCTGCTGGCCCGCGATCGCGCTTCAAAGAGCCAATGTGGTCTCCTACTAAGTCGGAAATGCCGTTCCAGTGGTTTGCTAAAATTAGGTCTTTAGCGATCGCCATTTTCCTAGAACTATTATCCGTAAAAGCAAACTCCTGCTGAGATACTCGAACGCTTGCTACACTCAGATTGTGCCGCAGTCGGTAGTTATCTATTCCTAGAAAAACAGCCAATAGTGCGGAGATCGCAGCAACTATTGGACTCCTCCAATTCCACAGTTTAGGTTGAGTGGTATCATCATTAATAGCATCTAGGACGTTCGATCGCAGATGGGGGGAAGGTTCTGCTGGGGAAAGACCGTAGGGCATTAATTCTAAGACAGATCGCAAGCGATCGCCCTCTTCGATTAATTCAGGATTTTCCTTCACCAGCTGTTTCCATTCCTCGGCTTCAGAAGCACTGAGGTTGTCTAAAGCATAACCTGCTAATAATTCTTGGATGCGTTTTGCGTATGAAGGGTCAACCATCGTCACGCTCCCCGATAAATTCTTGTAAATTGTTTCTCAATTGCAACAGACCCTTACGCGCCCAAGTTTTAACAGTCCCCAAGGGTTTATTTAACTGTTGGGCAATTTCTGATTGACTCAGACCTTGATAATATGCCATTTCCAAGACCTGTCTGTGCTTTGAGGGAAGTTGCTCTAAAGCCTTGCGTACTAGCTCTTGACGCTCTTGCACCGAAGCTAGTTCCACAGGAGTAGATAAGGGTGCTGAAGTAGATATCATTTGTCCGCAGCGCGAGATTAGTCTGTGCTTGCTGCTGCGCGATCGCAAGCGATCCAACGCCCGCGATCGAGTCAAAGTAATCAAAAAACTACTCAGGGAGCCGCGATCGGGATTATAAGTTTGACGATGCCACAGAGTTAGAAAAATCTCTTGGGTCAAGTCTTCTGCTTCTTGGGGATTGGTCAAAATTTTTAGAGCCAGACTATATACTAGAGTGGCATAACGATCGTAAAGTTGCCCCAGAGCTGACTTTTTGCCAGCCTGTAAAGCGCGATATCGCTCTACATCGCTCTGGAGCATTTAAGTAAGGGAAAGACCAAATAGATTAATGACTTACTCGATCGCGTTCTTTTGCCATTTTCTCCCTAAACTGCTGTTTCTTCAAGCGTTTGGCATCCAAACTATAAGCACCCGAACCTCGAATAAACAGGGCGATCGCGCCCCCAGCAGTAGCAAAAGCATAAGCAAAGTGGGGGACATCTTTGAGAATAATCATCCCTGGAATAATAATAGTAACGATCGCCATCAGAGCTAGAAAAGCAGCAGGTATGCGCGAGTAAAAGCCCACAATCATCATCGCCCCTAAAATTATTTGAGCAATGCCAAAAATTAACAAAAAGAGTTTTACGTCAATAATCATAAAACCCTGATAGTCTTTAATATAAGTGTCGGCTAGTTTGGGTAGCGCCAGTTTTTCGTAGCCCCAAAAAATCAGAGTCAAGCCTAGAAATACCCGTAAAATCAAGCTTTCGTAGGGTTCGTAGCGACTGAAATCCATGTCGAGCCTCTCCTGTTGAATAAGTTCTATTCTCTATACGGGTGAGCGAGCAAATTGGATTCATATTAAACGTTGTTTGCTGTTTGCTGTTGGTTTTTGGCTGAAATATTGCCCTTATTCGGGATGAAAAGTCCTGACATTGTAAATGCCTTCTACTACTTTGGCTGTTGAACTTTTCCCTCTCATGCTGGTTTACGTGCGATGAAAGCCGCACGAGCGATCGGCAACTTATATTCTCCATAATTATGCATTGTTTCAACGTTCTGAAAACCTACTTGAAGCAGTACTTTAACAATATCTGCCCCTTTATATAGTTGTTGTCGATGTATTTCTTCATCCCGACGGTAATATTCTCCGACTTTCCGAAAAGTTATAATCCGACGAGTCAAAATATTTTGCTCCAGATCTTCCTCTTTTTCCACAAGTACCACCCAATCTTTTTCTTGAATAAATCCTCGATCTTTAGTTCCTGTTTCGATTTGTCCTGCTTCGACGATGTCAAAGATGAAAACACCCCCTGGAGTTAAGGACTTGTAGATGCGATCGAACAAATTAATCAGCATTTGGCTGTCGTTATTTGGATCGAATAGATAATTGATACATTCACCGATCGATATAACAGCATTACAGGTGGGAATTTCTATCTCAAACAAGGATCCGACCCTAAACTCGGCATTGGGGACTCTTTTTCGAGCAAGATCGATCATTGACTCCGATATGTCTACCCCGAACACCCTATAATTAGCTTTTACAAGTTCTCGTGCTGATAATCCACTTCCGCAACCTAAGTCCACTACTAGACCTTCTCTTATTTTGTTGCGATCGAGAATCTCCAATATACCAGGAGCAGACTTTAGGGCGTAGTCACTAAAACCAACATCGTGGATATACGCTAGGTCTTCTTTATACCATTCTTCTTTCATGGGGTAGCTCACAAAGCTTCAAGGTAATGATAGAAGAAGAAATTGATGCTTCTACACTGTCGAGAAATCTAGTAGGTGGAATCGACGAATCGATCTCCCACACATTCACGCCAGTAAATATAACTAAACATCAGTACATATACCGATCGAGTTTTTATCTAGACCACAACTAATCCAGAAACTCTTCACAACAGTGATTTTAGATTCTTTAAGCGTTTAATGTATAAGGCTTCCCAAGATTTATCGTGATTTTGGAGCCTTTTTTTGTTACGTATTATCCACATCAATATTTCTGGTTTTGGGGACGATCTGCGCGATCGCCTGTAAGTAAATTATGTATTTATTTTAGGTATTTTTTCAGATTAACTATATTTTCTTGAGCTAAATTATTAGCTTTTTTCAGTATTTTTACAGGTTTAATTATAAACCTATGAAATTTAGTTAAAATCACTGTTTATTGTTATTTTTTTTATTATTAAATCTAAGTTTTTTTACTGACATAGACAGTGTTTTAGACGTTTTTTCGTAACAATACTTATTAAACCTTAAATAAAATTAACTCTAATTTTTACGGTTTTTACTTAAAAAATACAAATAAGTGCCTAACAGTAAATTTCTCTTGATTTCTTGGAATATTGTCTTCTTTTCTTAGGAACAGCAATGTTAATCTTTGTTAAGAGATAAGCAAGTAATTTCTCTTAAGTAAAAACAAGGAGTAACAATGAAAGACGTTCTCGCATTAATTGAACAGAAGAAGAAAAAATTTGCTCAACTGCCATTATTTGAGTTTATGCAAGACAAAAGCATAGACCCAAGACAAAGGCTTGCGTTCGCTCCCTGTATTGCTCCTTTCGTAATGAGTTTTGGAGAGCTAAATAAATATGCCTTTCGAGAAGAGCCAACCAGTGACCCAATCCAAGAAATAATCAACAAGCATACTTATGAAGATGACCACCACTGGATATGGCTTCTAGAAGACCTTGAAAAACTAGGAATTGACCGAGCACTTAAGTTCACTGATGCCTTGAGATTTCTTTGGAGTGAAGAAACAAATATTTCGCGACGTGTAGCTTATGAACTTTATCGATATACTGTTCAAGCCACTCCTATCCAGAAACTAGTAGTTATTGAGGCAGCTGAAACAACAGGAAATGTTTTTTTATCAGTATCTTCACAGGTTGTTCTGGAACTAAAATCAACTTCAACTACCAACCAAGAATATCGCTATTTCGGAGGCGGTCATTTAGTTGTAGATACTGGTCACACTTATTGTTCGCCCAAAGCAAAACGATTTATTGAAAGCATACAATTAACAAACGAAGAGCGGACACAGTATTTTCAGATAGTTGATAAAGTGTTTGAGGTTTTCACGGAATTAACAGATGAGTTTCTGGCATATACCAAGACCCACAATATTTCGCAACCGTTTACAACAAAAGCCCAGCAAGAACAACCGTTAAAAGTTGCCTTACTAACTCATCGGTAAATTTTTCTGCGATCTGATTCTGAAACTGCAGGAACACAGTAATTAATTTTGAAGAAATAAAATAATGAGCAAAATAACAGAATTTGACTACTTAATTATTGGTGCTGGTCCTGCTGGGCTGCAGATGGGTTATTATCTGGAAAAAGCCAATCGGAATTATCTAATTCTAGAAGCAGGAGAAACTCCTGGTACCTCATTCAATAAGTTTCCCCGACACGGTAAACTAATTTCAATTAATAAGGTATATACAGGCTACGACGATCGAGAAATTAATCTTCGGTGGGATTGGAACTCTCTGCTGAGTGATAGCGAAGAAATGCTGTTTAAGCATTACAGCAAGCGCTATTTTCCAGATGCAAAAGACTTGGTCAGGTATTTATGCGATTTTGCTACCCACTTTAACCTCAAAATAAAATATGGCGTCCGAGTTGTTAAAATTGCCAAGGACAACAAGTTTATGGTGATAGATAACAACGGTCATGTTTATTGCTGTCAGCGTCTGATTATCGCCACAGGTTTTTCCAAACCATATATTCCCTCAATCCCTGGAATCGAATTAGCTGAGAACTATACTGACGCATCCATAAACCCCGAAGACTTCATCAATCAGAAAGTATTGATTATCGGAAAAGGCAACTCTGGGTTTGAAACTGCTGACAATTTAGTCGATACTACCGCACTAATCCATATAGCTAGTCCAAATCCGATTTCCATGGCATGGAAAACAAAATATGTCGGTCATCTGCGCGCAGTCAATAATAACTTTTTAGATACATATCAACTGAAATCACAAAATGCCGTTCTCGATGCTTCCATCAATACGATAAAGCGCCAGAATGATAAATTTGTGGTATCTGTTACCTACACCCACGCCAACGGAGAACGAGAAGACCTGATTTACGATCGCGTAATTTTATGTAGTGGATTCCGCTTCGATGACTCTCTATTCGATTCTGCGTGTAAGCCCGATCTAACTATCAACGATCGTTTTCCTGCTCAAACTAGCGAATGGGAATCGACAAACGTCAAGGACTTGTATTTTGCTGGGGTGTTAATGCATCAGCGAGATTACAAAAAGAAGCAGTCTGGGTTTATTCACGGATTTCGCTACAACATTCGAGCCCTACACCACATATTAGAGCGCAAGTATCACGATCGAGAGTTACCAAATCAGCTAGTAGAGCCTACTCCTGAAAGTCTTACAAAGGCTATTATTAAGCGAGTGAATCAAAGCTCGGCACTGTGGCAGCAGACAGGTTTTCTTTGTGACACGATCGTCCTTTCTAGCGATGGTAAAGCAGCGGAATACTATGAAGATGTGCCTGTCGATTACGTACGCGACGGTAAGTTAGCTCAACACGATCGCTACTACACACTTACCCTAGAATTTAGTCAAGAGATCGACAAAATTCAAGAGCCTTTTGCAATCGATCGCGTCCATAAAGATGATGCTAAAAATGCCCCACAAAGTGCTTTTATCCATCCGATCGTTCGCTACTATTTTCGCAATACTCTAATTAGCGAGCATCACGTCATTGAGGATTTAGCAAGTGAATGGTTAGAAGATGTTCACGTAGAGCCCTTGATTGAATTCTTTGCTACTCAGCTATCAACTGAATCTAAATTTAATATCAAGCCTTTGGGAGCTTATTTAGTGGAAGCTGGTTTATTGAACCGAGATCAATTAAAAGTGGCATTGGACAAACAAAAAGAGACTCCCATACGTCTGGGAGAATTAATATCCAGTATGGGTTGGGTTAGTCAGGAGAAGATAGAGTACGTGATAGATAAAGTTGTCGTGCCACAGCGAAAAGCATTAGCATCTTCAAGTTTCACGAGCAATTGAACGAGTCTGGGTTTAAGCATCAAATTGGCAGATAGTGCCTCAGTTTGTTATTTTCTCTATCAATACAACTGACCTAAGTTTTTTATCGTGGAACGCTCGACCAACAATTTTGTGGCATCCTCGACTTTCAGGGGACGACTGAAAAAGTATCCCTGCATGTTCTCACATTTAAGAGTACGCAACAAATTTAGTTGTTCTTGGGTTTCCACACCTTCTGCCACAATTTTTAAATTTAAACCTTGTCCCAAAGAAATTACAGCAGAGAGAATTGCGATATCTCGCGGGTCATCTCCAAGTCCGCGCACAAAGGATCGATCGATCTTGAGGCTATCGAAGGGGAAATCTTTAAGATAACTCAGGGAAGAATAGCCAGTACCAAAATCATCCATGGATAGGTAAATTCCTATCTGTTGCAAATCTTGCATAGCCTTACGAGCTAGATCCACGTCATTGATAATGGTAGTTTCAGTAATTTCTAATTCCAGAAAACTTGGCTTTAGCCTCGTTTCCTGTAAAATCTGTCCTACCATCGGCACTAGATCTTTTTGTTGGAACTGTTGGCACGATAGATTGACTGAGATTTTGAATTCGGGTAAACCAGCTTCCTGCCAAGCTTTATTTTGAGCGCAAGCAGTCCTGAGTACCCATTCGCCGATCGAGATAATCAGACCATTTTCTTCTGCTAGGGGAATAAATTGTCCGGGGGAAACTAGACCTAGTTTTGGGTGCTTCCAGCGCACTAAAGCTTCCATACCTACTATCTGCCCAGTATTGACGTTCACTTGTGGTTGATAGTAAAGTAAAAATTCATCGCGCTCTAAAGCCTGGTAGAGATAATTTTCTAGCCTTAACAAATAGTTAGCCTGTTGATTCATCTTGGAGCTATAGAACTGATATTTATTCCTACCCCTTTCTTTAGCGCCATATAAGGCAGCATCAGCATTTTTCAACAGAGTAGAAACATCTTCGCCATCTTGGGGATAGATAGCAATCCCTATACTGCTTTGAACGTAAAGTTTTTGATCTTCTAGCTCAAAGGGTTGTTTCAAATTATCTAGAATTCTCTGGCTAATTTTGCTAACATCTTCGATGCTACTAATTTCAGGTAACATCACTGCAAACTCATCTCCTCCCCAGCGAGATACCAGATCTTTCTCTCGCAAAGCCTCTCTCAAGCGTCGAGCAAAAAGTTGTAAGAGTCGATCGCCAATTGCATGACCCAAGCTATCGTTAATTTTCTTGAATCGGTCGAGATCTAAAAAGATTACTCCCATTAAGGTCTCATTCTTTCTGGCATTGCTTAATGCTTGGGAAAGTCGATGATTTAAAAGCCTGCGGTTGGGTAAATCGGTCAGACTATCGTGAAAAGCAATACGTTCTAGATTGCTATAGAGACGAGCGTTTTCAATTGAAATAGATATTTGGGTGGTTAAGACTTTTAATAACTCTAGGCGACTTCTGCTAAAAGCTCCTTGAACGAGACGATTTTCTAAATAAACAATTCCTCTGAGTTGATTGTGAGAGATAAGGGGAAAAGCAAGGATAGATTGCGGTTGCTGTTCCACTATATAAGGATCGTTACCAAAGAGTCCTTCAGTTACTGTCTCATTTAAAACTAATGTTTCCTGTTTCCTTTGGACATAAGTGATCAAAGAAATTGGCCAATCAGAGCTATCAGAAACAGTTACATCGGGAATTATAATTTCTTGGTTGGCTCCCACTATTGCCTCGGCAGCTAAAACTAAGGAATTATCCTGTTCTAAGAATAACAATCCTTTTTGCGCTCCAGCATTCTCCATGAGAATCTGCATTAATTTTTCTAGTAACTTATCTAGAACAATTTCAGAAGAAATTGCTTGAGATGCCTTGAGAACTGTCGCTAAATCTAATTCATTTAAACTTCTTGTGGTCATCAATTTTGTCTTCTCATCTACAACAATAGTAGATGTTTCTGTGACAGTAATTCGATCGAGTATTTGGGGATATCTTGCTTCTAAGTCTTTCACTTTCGCTGCTACTCCCCAGCGAATATAACCGTAGTAAGCATCTATTAGATAGCGATCGCCTTCTGTGTCTTTACCCAAGGAGAAATAAAAATCTGCCGCGAGTTCGCTAGCCAGTGATTCTTCTTGAATGTATTCGGCATTTTTTGCTGCTTCGATCGCTCGATCGTAATACTGGGCTGCGATCGAGTTCTGCCCCAAAACTTTTGCCTTTTCTGCTTCTACTAATTGGTACTTGTGTAGATAATTTTCTGGAGCGTGTTTTGCCCATTGCTTCATTTGTTTCTGATAAGATGATACTTTTTTGAGATATCTTTTCTGTTCGGTTTTTGAAGCAGCTTGATAGAGAGCTAATAGCCCTAAAGAATAGTAGAATTGATATAGAGGAATAGTAGCCATTCCGAGAGAACCTTCTGCATATTTTTCGGCTCTGGAGGCGTAGTCTACAGATTGAGTGTAATCTTTAAACAAGTAATACAGGAATGATTTAACCTCATAAGTGACAAAAATTGTAAGTTTATTGTTGGTTTCTATGAAAGAGGGGAGCATAGTTTCTTCATCAAAGAGACTGCCAGATAATTGACAAGCATCTCCCGAACTATCGAGCAAATTAATAACTGCCTGCCCCCATATTTTGGAATAATTAGTCGGAACTTCCTGTTTATATTTCTCCATCATCTCAATATATTGAACCTGCTTTTGATTCACAATATTAAGAGTCTCTCCGCTCATAAATATATGGGAGCAGTAATAAGATGCACAATAACAAGCATCTTCTACATTTCCTGTCTCCAGACCACTTTGAACACCTTCAAGCAAAGGTTCTAGTGTTTCTTTAATATTCTCTTTCCAGTGGCGAATAAAAGTGTTAAATACTAGGTAAATGTCAGCTTTACGTTCCCTCGCATTTAATTGCTCTAGAAGATTTAAACTCAGTAACCCGTATTTATATCCAGAATCAATGTCTCCCAATACTCCACAGTGGATTAGTCCGTAAGTAGCATAGCCAGAAGCAGAGAAGGATACATTGCCATATTTGAGAGACAGACTGATTATTTTAAAGATTATTAGTGGAAAAATTTGGGGGTTCGTTAGGAAAGCAGCAGGTCTAATATTTACTAAAATTCTCATAGCTGCGATTCGCTCTGGCGCAGTCATTTCTGGTAAGCTAGCTAAAGATTCGATTGACTTAGTTCCCTGGGTCAATTTTGTCTTTAGCAATTGCAATAAGATCTGAGGTTGGTTGGGTTGTTCTGGTAAATGAATTCCCAGATCGCTCAGAATTGATAGAGCAGTATCGAGGGCTAATTTTATCTCGCTTTGAGCGATGTAATACTGTATTTTTTTCTCGTATATTTTGACTTTTTCTAACAGAGTTATACTTTGTTGGAGAACAACATCAGCCAATTTTTCTGCTCGCTCGAAGTTAGCGTTTAAATATTCTGCTTCTACTGTTTCTACGTGCAAAGCTAATGTTAGGTCATAATCATTTTGCCAGCTATCTTCTGTTAGTAGTTCTAAACCTGTATTTAAATATCTCAGAGCAGCTTCATAAGCTGTTGCTAATTTAGCTTTTTTACCAGCCGCGAGATTTAATTCGGCTAAACGATCGATCTTTTGAGTATTGAGAATAAATTCTTTACCGATATTTAACTGGTTGACAATATCGAAGATATTGTTTTCGATCTCAGATTCAGAGATACTCTCGAGTAAAAGGAAGCCAATTTTGAGGTGAGTCTGTTTTTTTTCTGTATCTGGAATCAGGGAATAAGCTGCTTGCTGCACTCGATCGTGCAAAAATTTATAGCTAACTTTGAAAGATTCACTTGTAACTTCTTCTCGACTTCTTAGCAAGGGCATTTTGTAGGCATCGCTTTGAGGGAGAAGCAGACCACTCTGAAGTGCTGGCCACAATTCAGCTGCTGTATCTCGTTCCGATTTATTATTAACGATCGCCAGAACATCTAAATTAAACCTGTTGCCAATGCAAGCTGCTAATTGTAAAATCTGCTGGGTAGAGGAGGGCAGTTTTTGCAAGTTCCTGACAACTAATTCGATGACATTATTATCAGTAATACCAACGGCTTGTATTTCCTTGATGTCCCACTGCCAACAACCCCTATTATAATCAAAGGTCAGTAATTTTTCGGAGTGCAGAGTTTGCAGCAACATCCTCAAAAAGAAGGGATTGCCAGCAGTTTTGTTAAAAAATAGTTCTGCTAAAATTTTTGACGAGTCAGAGGAAGATTTAATAGTGTCGGCTACGAATTGACAGGCGCTTTCTATATCTAAAGGTTGAAGAGAAATCTTATTAACAACCGAGTCGATCTTTTCTAGCTTCTCTATGGTGCTAGTCAGAGGATGAGTTGGACTTACCTCATTATCTCGATACGCTCCAAGTAATAATAGATATTTGCTATCTCCATCGCTCAATAGTAGCTCAATTAATTTTAAAGATGCACTATCTGCCCACTGTAGGTCGTCGAGAAATACTACTAGGGGGTGTTCTTTTTGGCTAAAGGTATTAACAAATGCTTTAAATACTCGATTAAAGCGATTTTGAGATTCGCTAGGTCCCAATTGAGGTACGGCTGGCTGAGGGCCTATAATTACTTCGAGATCGGGAATTACCTCTAAAATTACCCCACCATTTTCTCCCAGGCTCGAGCGAAGTTTTTCTTGCCAGTTAGCTATTTTTTGGGGAGTTTCGGTTAATATCTGCTTTATCAACGACTCAAAGGCACAAATTACTGCGCCATAAGGAATATTCCGTTTGAATTGGTCAAATTTACCTTTGATAAAATATCCTTGTTGCCGAACAATAGGTCTGTGAATCTCATTGATTACTGAGGTTTTACCAATACCTGAGTAACCACTCACCAACATCATTTCCGATCGACCCTCGCTAACTCTCTCAAAGCAAGAGAGTAAGGTTTCAACTTCGGCATCTCGACCGTATAGTTTTTGGGGAATTACAAATTGAGCAGCGCGATCGAGTTTTCCTGCGACAAAGTTCTCAATTTTTCCCTTTGAGTTGAGTTGAGTCAAACAAGTTTCCAGGTCTGTTTTGAGTCCCAAAGCACTTTGGTATCTGTTTTCGGCATTTTTGGCTAACAATTTCATTACGATCGATGAAATTGCCTCTGGGATGTTTGCATTTAGCTGATGAGGTGAGACTGGGGTCTGGGCAATATGGCAGTGGATTAATTTCAATGGATCGCTAACTTGGAAAGGTAACTGACCAGTCAAGATTTCATACAAAGTTACCCCCAGAGAGTAGAAGTCGGTACGATAGTCGATCGGTCGATTCATCCGCCCTGTTTGCTCTGGCGAGATGTAGGCTAAAGTACCTTCTAATAAAGAACTATTATCTTGATTCCAGGAGCTATCTAGGGAAGTATGAGTCTCCTCTTTCAGATGGGTAGCAATGCCAAAGTCAGTGATTTTTAGATAAAGATTTTCTGGGTTAACAATAATATTTGAGGGTTTAATATCTTTGTGTATTATCTGCTTTTTATGTATGTCTTTAAGGTTTGAGGCTAGCTGAATGGCAATATTTAAAGACTCCGCAAGCTCTAGCTTTTTGCTGGCGAGTAGTTGCTTGAGAGATTGACCGCCAAAATCTTCTAATATCAGAGCATAACCTTGTTTATATCGTTCCAAGCTATAGGGCTTTACAATCCCTTCTAAATCTAGATCTTTAGTAATTTGATATTCGTGGATTAAGCTGCCAATCTCTTCAGGAGTAGGATAATCTGCTTTCAATATTTTAATAATTACTGGCGTTTTGTCTGATTCTCTTAACCCACGATATACTATTCTTCGGTGATTTAATCCAATTGTTTCTGCGATCTGATAACCTAGAAGTCCGCTCATAATTTTATAATATATTTTTTGAAGAAAATGAACCTTTTCAGATTTACTCTGATTTTTCCTATTTACTTATGTCAAACCAAAGTATAAAAGTAATAATTAAATTATTGCTTTTTTTTTCCTTCAATTTATCGGCTAAATCACCTAATATTTTTTCGATTATTTACTTAAAACTCAACTTTGAAATAGCGTTCCTAATCTAGTGACGATCGACGGAAAATTTGATAAGCTTTCTTATCAGTAGATTTACTTAACAAATAAAAACATATATATATATATATATATCTTGAGATAATTAATGAGAAAAGGACAAAATAACAATGGAACTTAAATCAGTACCCTTAGAAATTCCTGAAGGTTGCAATCTCATTCTCGGTCAAAGTCATTTCATTAAGACAGTTGAGGACTTACACGAAGTAATGATAGGAACTTCAGGAGAAGTAAAATTTGGTTTAGCATTCTGCGAAGCATCGGGAGAATGTTTGATTAGAGTGTCGGGAAATGACGACACATTACAAAAAGTGGCTACTGAAAATGCAGAAGCGATCGCCGCAGGACATAGTTTTATTATTCTACTCCAAAACGCATACCCGATAAATTTCCTCAATGCCATCAAACAATGTCAGGAAGTCTGTACGATCTACTGCGCTACTGCAAATCCTGTAGAAGTAATTATCGCCCAGACAGAACAAGGACGAGGAATTCTTGGGGTGGTAGATGGTTTTGCTCCTAAAGGTGTAGAAACTTCTGAAGATATGAACGCACGTCGGGAACTTCTGCGTAAAATTGGGTACAAACTATAACAACAAAACTAAACCTAAGTAAAATGCCTACCTACACCGGAATTTCCAGCGAAGCCTTCAAACATCCCCTCGATCGTCAAGCAGAAGAAGCCTTACGTAGCGTACCAGGCTTCGATCTTCTTTCCCGCAGTTTCTTAGAATATCTCTACGAACGCCCCCAGCAAGTGTTTCTGTTGGGTAATAATCTTAAAGCAGGACCCCGTCAATATTCTACTGTCTACGGTATGTTTCGCGAATGCGTGCGGGATTTAGATATTTCTCCAGAACCTACTTTATACGTCAATCAAAGTTACCAGGTTAACAGTTATGCCCTCGGCGGACACGAATTGACCTATATTGTCATTAACACTGGGTTATTAGAATTGCTCGACGAAACAGAAATTCGGACAGTATTAGCCCACGAATTAGGACATATTAAATGCGACCATACCGTTTTAATTCAGATGGCAATTTGGGCAATGGGAGCCGCTTCTATGCTGGGAGACTTGACCTTAGGGTTAGGAAAATTAATTACTTCTGGTTTGATTTTTGCCTTTTACGAGTGGCGACGCAAAGCAGAATTATCAGCCGATCGCGCAGCTTTATTAGTAATGAACGATCTCAATCCAGTTATGCAAACAATGATGAAACTTGCTGGTGGTAGTAGCAAGTTTCTCAATGAGTGTAATCTCGATGAGTTTATGCGTCAATCTCAGGACTATCAGGAACTAGACCAAGATACTTTAAATCAACTCTACAAGTTCTTAATTTATAATGGCGGCGGAGGTACTTTTTTGAGTCATCCTTTTCCTGTAGAACGATTGCAATATCTTCGGGAATGGTCGCGATCGGAAGAATATCGCCAAATCCTGAAAGGAAACTATCAAAGAGTAGGAGAAAAAGGTTCAGTTGACGTAAATTATAATGATAAAAGTGATAAAAATGAGTCTGAAGTAGAACAGTTACAAAGTCAAATAAAAGATTTACAAGATGAAATTAATCGCATAAAATCTCGGAAAAATTCCGATCAATAAATAGTGAGAGGGAGCAGGGGAGAGGGGGAGAGGGGGAGAGGGGGAGAGGGGGAGAGAGTAATAAACAAACAGCTAACAGCAATCAGCTAATAGCCAACCACTAACTACTTTTGATTGTCTGTATCGTTAATATAATTCATTAAAATTTTTGCTTCTTTTTGAGGAATACCTATATCGATCAGATCGTCTAAATCGGCACCTTTACC
>JASJDA010000098.1 GCA_030065755.1 Prochloraceae cyanobacterium
TGTTTGTAGTAGCTGGAGATCTTACTCGCACCGAATACCAGGCAATAAGCCAACTGCGATCGATGCACAAGCCCTTAATTTTAGTGTTTAACAAAATCGACCTCTATCCAGAAACAGACCGAAAGGAGATTTACCGACAACTACAAGAACTAGGCAGCACCAGCAGCATTATAGATGTATTATCTCCTGACGAAATAGTAATGGTAGCAGCCCAACCCCAACCCGTATCAGTACGGGTGGAATGGCCAGATGGTAGAGTAACCAACGAATGGGAAAATCCCCCACCTCAAATAGACGAACTCAAGCAAAAAATTGGCAAAATTTTGTCTAGTGAGGGCAGATCTATTCTCGCTCTTTCTTCCTTATTTCAAGCCAGAGATGCAGAAGCCAATATTGCTAAAAAAACCATTGAACTGCGTCAAGATTTAGCCGAAGAAATTATCTGGCAATACTCTAAATATAAGGCTCTAGCAGTTGCTGTCAATCCTATTGCGATTCTCGATATTGTTGGCGGGGCGATCGCAGATTTACTTTTAATTCGCTCTTTGGCTAGATTATACGGGTTGCCGATAACTAACTACCAAGCAACTAAACTGTGGCGCAAGATTTTATTGAGTTCTGGGGGATTGCTTTTAGGTGAAATTGGCAGTACTTTCCTTTTAGGATTGGGTAAAAGTGGTGCAGCTATTGGGGGTGTTTTTGAGAGTCCAGCCGCCCTTACTACTTATGCTAGTACTGCCGCAATTCAAGGAGCGATCGCTGGTTATGGTGCTTATGCTGTGGGTAAAGTTGCCCAAAAATATTTAGAGATGGGATGCACTTGGGGAAGTTTTGGCCCTAGTACCGTTATTCAAGATATTCTCAACGAAGTAGAACCTAATACGATTATTTATCGGCTGCGACAAGAATTAGGACAACAACTAATTTAGTCGATCGTTTTGAGAGCAGAAACTTGAAGGGTTTAATTTTGTCTCAGATTGCTGTATGTTGCACTAGAGGCACAATTTTGCGATTACTGACTAAAATTGGCGCGATCTGCCTATGCAAAGTACTCGTATTTTATTTTGGTACGAGATAGCAGTCAGAAACAGCTTTTTGGAGGCTTTTAATGTCTACAATTTCTTCGGCAACAAGTAGCAATCTCGACTTGGACTCAAAACGCCTGCAAGTCAAGCATCTACTCGATCCCAAAGATAGCAATACTCCTGACGGTACAGATGTGATTCAAGGGTTAACTAAAACCCCTAAATCTATACCTCCTCGCTACTTCTACGACGATCGAGGTTCTTTATTCTTCGAGCAAATCTGCGAGTTACCAGAATATTACCCTACTCGCACAGAGGCAGCAATCTTAGAACAGTATGCTAGGGAAATAGCAAATTCAACTGGTGCTTGCGAATTGGTAGAACTCGGTAGCGGTAGTTCTACTAAAACTCGTTTGCTGCTTTCTGCTTATGAAAGTTTGGGATACCCTCTAAGCTACGTACCGATCGACGTTAGCGCGGGAATTCTACAAGAGAGTGCGAAACGCTTACTGCTCGATTATACTTCTTTGCAGGTTTGCGGTTTAGTAGCTACTTACGAAAGAGCATTGGAACAACTAGCACCCTCTACTTTAGGTAAACGCACGATCTTTTTTCTAGGAAGTACTTTGGGTAATCTTACTCAACTTGAATGCGATCGCTTTTTTGCTCGCGTTAAAGCAGCACTAGCACCTGGCGATTATTTCTTGTTGGGAATTGACCTGCAAAAGCCTATAAATATTCTCGAACCTGCTTATAACGATTCTCAGGGAGTGACAGCAGCTTTTAATTTAAATATGTTGCAACACTTAAATTGGCGTTTTCAAGGAAATTTCGATCTCAGTTTGTTTGAACATCGAGCATTTTACAATCAGTCTGAAGCTCAAATTGAAATGCACTTGGTCTCCAAGCGATCGCACAGTGTTAGTTTAGATAGACTCGACTTGACGGTAAATTTTGAGGAAGGAGAAACTATTCTCACGGAAATTTCCCGCAAATTTGACTTACAACAGATGGAAAAATATCTTCAAACCCAAGGATTAAAACCCGTTCGTATTTGGACGGATCCTAAACAGTGGTTTGGTTTAGTGCTTTCTCAAATGCATTAATATCTTCTTACACCAACTCAGTACGAGTTGGTGTTAAATTTCTTTAAGGATCGGGGTTATTTCAAGTTTCCAAGCTCTCGCACACTACTCGAAAACCGTAGATTTCCACTCGATCTTCTCGTTCGTCGCGAGTGCGATAAGCGCTGCGACATCTTACAGGAGTGCTTTGCCAAGAACCTCCCCGTAACACAGAGCGAGTGTCATCTAGACCTCTATCTGTTTCTGGCGTCCGCGCTTTACCATTTTTAGGCGCTCCATTATAGTCGCGGTACCACATATCAGCGCACCATTCCCAGACATTTCCGTGCATGTCGTACAAGCCAAAGGCATTAGGAGGAAAACTACCTACTGGGGTAGTTGTTTCTCGATATTCTCCTTCTGGTTCTCGATCGTAAACTCGATCGCCTCTGTAATTGGCTAATTCACTGGTAATTGTCTCGCCAAAATAAAAGGGAGTTATGGTTCCAGCGCGACAAGCATATTCCCATTCTGCTTCGCTAGGAAGTCTATATTTACTTCTGGTGCGCTCGGATAATCGACGGCAAAATTCAACAGCATCTCCCCAAGCAATTTGTTCTACTGGAAGATTATCCCCTTGAAAACGAGATGGATTTAAATTGAGATCTCGTATAACTGTTGGTAGACTGGCAACTGCTCTCCATTGCGCCTGAGTTACTGGATACCTGCTGATAAAGAAAGGGGGTACTTCTACTCGATGTTGGGGACGTTCGCGATCGATACTTCCTTCTTCTCCTACAGGAGCACCCATTCTATAAGTACCTCCAGGAATAGCTACCATTTCTAAATTGACATCGTAGCCCAATTCTTCGGTAAAATAATCACTCTCGAATCGCTGTTTTTCTATTATTTTGCCGCTTCTATCTACAATAACTGTCTCAAATTCTTCAAATCTTTCTAAAGTAACTCCCCGTGGTGGGATGGGTAGTTCGGACTCTAATGTCTGTTTTGTCCGTTGCTTGTCAAATTCGTTTATCGCTCGATCTTGTCGTGCAACAGCTAATTTTTGCCCCAAAAAAGCCAAACCCAATCCACTACCAGCGCTTAAAGCTAGCTTGAGTAATTTTCTGCGAGCAAATATTGCTTTTTTTTTCTTATAGTTTAGATAATTCATGTAAACCTCACGGGAGTTTGGAAACCGCCATTTTCAAATGGCGTGAAGTACAAAAAGTTCATTTTTATTAGGGAAGTCTTCATAAACCGATAACCTATCCCTCTAGCCGACAACTTAAAGATAAAGACTTCCCTAATAAAAATAAAAACATTTCTCGGAAAAACGACACGAGCGGTTTTAACCGCAGTGAAATTAAAATCCATAAACATAACCATCTTTTCGGTGGATAGAAATGCAGTACTTATAGCTAATTCCTTGTACTGTTTCTTTTAGAGTTTTGATATTAAAAGAACCACTGCTTCTAACAGCAACCTTACCCAAATAAGAACCAACTTTTTTTCCTTTACTAACAACAGCTTTAACAATATCTCCAGTTTGAAAACCTTTAACTTGTTTAATATAAGCTGATTTTCTTACCGGCTTTCCTGTCTTGTTTAGTCTGGGAAAACCATGTTTATTGACATGAATAACTTGTCGTTGACCATGTCCAGCGCATTTAATTAGTAATGGTCGAGCGGTCAGTATCTCTAAATTAGGAGTATTGCCAACACAAGCAGCATCCAAATAATGACTTTTTTCTAGTTGTTGTTGAGTACGATTAAACTTAGTTTGTCCTCCCGTACCAGTTGTTACAGGCAAGCCAGTTTCTTTGAGTGAGTTAAACAGTTTCCACCGAGTAGAATTAACTGCTGTTGCATCTTTAAGAGGTGCTTTAGCTTGAGATAATATTCGATGAAGCAAAGATGGTTTTTCAGCTAAAAAATCTTTGATATCTCGATTAGATTTAGCTTGATTACAGGGGACACAGGCCAGAGTTAAGTTAGATATTCGATTGCTTCCACCTTTGGATTTTGGTACTATATGCTCTACTTCTAAAGGAGTATTAGAAACATTACAATAAACACAAGTACGATTCCATTTTTCTAAGAGATATTCTCTTACCTCGTATTGATAAAGGGTTCCCTGTTGATACTCTTTTCCTGATATTTCTGGTTGTTGTAATTTGTGGCAATCAAATTTGACTAATTCTGTTGCTATTGAACTAATCGGACAGAATTTAATTAATCTGTTAACCCAAGTCATTGTGGTTAAAACTCGATGTTCTAAGCTGGGGGCTAACCATGCTTTTTCTCTAGTTCTATTCAGAAATCTAGGCTGTCTATATCTAGTTTTTCTATTTCTACGTCCACGTCGTATAGCTCGACGAGATTCTAGATCGTCTTTTATCTGTTGTCCTCGATGTGTTAGTTCTGCTGCCCAAACTAGCTTATTTTCTTGAACTATTGCCATACCAGTAACTTGAGAGCCTGGGTCTAATTTAAGTTGGCATTGTTTTACCTCTTGTTTCTTGACTACCTTTTTAAGAATAATGGTGAATGGATATTGTCTAAATACCGCAGCTTTATCAGCTTTTAATAGCTTTTTAGCTATTGTTGGGGAGCATGGCTCTAATGGGAGTTTTTTGGTATCTAGTACAAATACTTTATTAGACATTTTTGCGTCTAAGTCTCCAAAAATTGGATAATGTTTGCCTCGCTAAAGTTATTGGTCGGTACTATCTGTAAAAGCACTTTCTTACCCCTCGTAGGAATGTTTAACTTTTTAGTTCTAGAGCTTGGAACTGGCACGCATTCCAAGGTAGGTCTTTAACTCTTGCCAATAACATAGTCAGTTAAGACTTAAGCTGGTCAGCTAACTAAAGTTTCGAGGCACGAAGCCCCGCTACTTCAGTGCGGGGTGCTGACAAAATAACTACTACTTCTACCCAGTATTTATTACTATTTTGTCAGTCTGTAAGATGTATAAATCAAATCAAAAAATTACTAACAAAATAGGATAAAACCCCTGCCGATCGTCCTAAGGCTTTTTTTATTTTACCTGAGCGAGTGCCGCAGACTTAGATGCGAATCGCCGTTTAAAAAAGATGTAGGGAGATGGGGAGATGGGGAGACAGACGGGGAAAATAACAAATAGCAAACAGCAAACAGCAAATAGCCAACAGCCAACAGCCAACACCCATTAACGAGGATATAATTGCATTAATTTTCGCACTTGTTCGGCGTGGTAGGAACTGCGAGTCAGGGGAGAAGAAACTACTTGTAGAAAACCGATCGACTCGCCAAATTCTCTCCAAGCGTCAAACTGTTGAGGAGTAACGAATTCTTTGACACCTAAATGTTGTTGAGAAGGCTGTAGATATTGTCCGATCGTCAGGATATCGCAATCAACAGCGCGTAAATTTTCCATTACTTCTCGCACTTCTGCGTCTGTTTCTCCTAACCCTACCATGATGCCAGACTTAGTATAAATCCAGGGGGCTAATTGGCGAGTGCATTGTAATAGTTCGAGGGATCTTTGGTAGTTTCCTTGAGGACGTACTCGTCGATACAAGCGAGGAATTGTTTCTGTATTGTGGTTGAGTACTTCTGGTTTGGCTGTGAGAATCGACTCTAGCGCTTCCCAGTTAGCGCACAAATCGGGAATCAGGACTTCTATAGTTGTGTTGGGAGAAATTGAGCGAACTTCTTCTATACAGCGTACAAATTGGGAAGCACCTCCGTCGGGTAGATCGTCTCTATTGACAGAAGTAATAACTACGTGATTGAGTTTTAAGCGTTTTACTGCTTCTGCTAAACGGAAAGGTTCGGTGCGATCGAGAGGTAGAGGTTTTTTTTCAAAATCTATATCGCAATAGGGACAAGCGCGGGTGCAAGCAGGACCCATAATTAAAAAGGTAGCTGTTCGAGCTTGGAAGCATTCGCCGATATTGGGACAAGATGCTTCTTCACAAACTGTATTAAGACTCAAATCTCGCAAAATTTCTTTAACATTACCGACCCGCTGCCATTGAGGTGCTTTTACTCGCAGCCAATTAGGTTTAACTGTCACGCCCTACTTGCTCCCGACTTTAATTATGCTTTAGTTGTCTGTTTTCTTAATAGTATCAATTCGATCGCTATGATAGTATATACGGGTTATATGTAATCTTCGGGATGTAGCGCAGTTTGGTAGCGTACTTCGTTCGGGACGAAGGGGCCGCTGGTTCGAATCCAGTCATCCCGACTTGTTGTACTGTACAGTGCCAAATTATTTGTCATCGGGAACAGATTAGTGTCATTGAGACTAAATAACCCAAGAAGTACTTTCTCGCATAACTGAATTTTTAAGTTTTGTCATCCCAAAATAACAAAAGAGGGATTAATTTTGATTTTAAAAGCGTTGAGGTAAGACAAGATGACAAATGAAGAGGACGAAAAAAGAATCAAACATATGGAATTTGTTCAAGCTGTAATCGCGCGAATGGCTAGCAACTCTTTCCAAATTAAGGGTTGGAGCGTAACTATTGTTACTGCACTTTTCGCTTTAACAGGAGTCACTACCAAGCCTATCTTCATTCTTATTGCACTGCTTCCTGCTTTGTCATTCTGGGGTCTAGACGCATATTATCTCAGGCAAGAGCGTCTCTTTAGAAAATTATATAAAAATTTGCAGCTTTCGTTTGAAAATAAAGTTGATATAAACAAAACAGTAAAGCCATTCTCGCTCTCGACCAAAGATTATCAGAGTGAGGTTATCTGGTTTAAAGTTTTGCGATCGCCGACTATATTAGTCTTTCATGGGGTAATCATTGGAGCTATTCTCTTTTTTTTCTTAATTTATACAGCTTAATTTTGAGATATTCATGAAGTATGTCGAAGCCCCCAACAAATTTTTGGGTAATGAAAAAAGCTTATTTTTAGCAGGGGGAATCACTGGATGTCCTGATTGGCAGCAAGACGTAGTTAAAGCTCTAAAAGATGAGTCTATAACTATACTAAATCCAAGACGAAAAAATTTTCCTATAGATGAATCGACTGCTTCTTTTGAGCAAATTGAATGGGAATATCTTCATCTACGAAAGGCTTCTGCTATTTTATTTTGGTTTCCCCATGAAAGTCTCTGTCCAATAGTCTTATATGAGTTAGGAGCGTGGTCAATGACTGATAAGCCTATTTTTATTGGAGTTGATCCTGAATATCAGCGGAAACTTGATGTTGAAATACAAACAAGTCTTGTCAGACCTGAAGTTTCAATTTGCTATTCAATTCAATATTTAGTAGAGCAAGTCTTACACTGGCTTCATTTATAAGGTTGAAGTAAATCTGATTCGTTAGTTATTTCTTCCAGCCTTTAGCAGTTCCTGCATTGATTGAGCTTTAGGACGATCGGGAAATACAACTAAAAAGTGAACTAGATCTCTAATAGCTTCACGGATGCGTTCTGAGGAAGCACCAGTAAATAGCGCCTCTCGATAAAGTCTCTCTGCTCGTTCTTCTTCTCCAGAAGCTAAGTGGTAGAGGGCTAGATTGAAAGTATTGCGCCAGTTTTTTGGGTCTTTCTCGTAGCTTTTTTGAGCAAGCTCGATAGCGTTAACAATGCTAGCCCGTGCTTTATCTGTCTGGTTGAGAGCAAGATATGCCAAAGTTCGATCATATAGATACCAGTCGTTATCAGACTCGATTTTAATGGCGCGGTTAAATTCTTGACTTCCTCTCCGCCCTAGAAGTGCGGAGATTCCCCTAAAACAATGTTAATTGAATTACTATAGGGGTGGTTGACGGTTTATCGCAAACAGCCTCATTCGAGGTCTTAATATTCACTCCCTCGTCCGTTTTGAGCCTCTGAGAGTCCCCCAGCGGCTTTGATATTTTTAGCGGCGTTTATATCTCTATCGTGCTGCTCTCCACAATGCAGACAAGTCCAAGCTCTAACATTAAGCTCTTTTTTGCCGCCATGTTTTCCACAAGCAGAACACTTTTGAGATGTAGCTTCCCATCTATCAATTACAACAAAATCCCTACCGTATTTTTCGCATTTAGCATCTAGTATTGACCTGAAACTATACCATCCAGCATCACTAATAGCTCGCGATAATTTACGGTTTTTTACCATTCCAGAAACATTTAAGTTTTCTACTGCTAACGCTTGGTTTTCGCGTACTAATCTAGTAGTTAACTTATGAAGAAAATCATTTCGGGAATCTTTTACTTTAGCGTGAAGTTTTGCTAGTCTTAGTTTACGTCTTTTTCTGCGATTAGAATCCTTTTTAGCTTTAGATAATCTTCTGTTGGCTTTTTTAATTCGGCGCAGCATGTTTTTATGCAGTCTTGGATTCCCAATTTTCTCGCCATCACTTAAAATAGCAAAATGATTCAAGCCTAAATCTATGCCTACTGATTTATCAGTTTTAGCCATAGGTTCAGGATTAATCTCAACAACAAAAGAAGCAAAGTACCTACCAGCAGTGTCTTTAATAATAGTTACGCTAGTTGGATAGCATGGTAGAGGTCTACTTACTACCATAGGTATATGACCTATCTTGGCTATTTTGACAGAATTAGAATGAAGAGTAAATCCTCTTTGAGTAAATCTAATTGCTTGCCGAGATTGCTTTTTTTTAAACTTAGGACTACCTACTTGCTTCCCTTTTCGTTCACCTTTTTTGCTCTTGAAAAAATTATTCCAAGCTAGCTGCAGATCTCTAAAAGATTGCTGTAGATGAACTACTGAAACTTCTGACAACCAAGCTCGCTCTTCAGTTTTCTTTGCCTTAGTTATTACTTGTTTGTCAACACCTTGAGGTCGGGGATTACCTTCACTGCTAGCTTTTTTGTAAATAGCTAGTGCATCGTTCCAAACCACTCTAGCGCAACCAAAAGCTTTCGCCAGTGGCACTATTTGATGAGGTTTAGGATAAATACGATACTTAAATCTAGCTTTCACGAATTTACGCGCGATAACTTAGTTATAATTATAAGTTAATTTCCTTCTAATTACAACGACTTAAGATTATTTTTTAGTTGAACAATTCATAATGTTTGATATTAATAAACTTGAAAAATATTGACAAATCGATTAATATTAAATCCTCAAGCTAGAAATGCCGTCCTAGAAGGACGGGGCTTCAGACCCATTTTTTTGGTGAAAAAGAAATATTCAAAAATCAAGGCAAATTTATTTATTAGCGAAAATTAATAAATTACAATGAAATCAAAATTAGCCCCCCAGCGACAAAAATTGCTGTAATTTCAGAATCAGGAGATACGGGGGTTCGATGTGGGGATGGTTTTCAAAATTATAGGATTACTGATATATTAAGTTAAATAAACTTATCTAAATAAAAATTAATTCAAGTTAGTACTAATTTTATTAATAATGCTAAGTTTAAAATCAAATAGATTGAGGGGATTAACCCGCTCGATTTTAATCGCCCTGCTAACGTTCACTTTAACCCTAACTTGGATGCCGGTGTCAGTGGCTCAAATGTCCTTCTGGTCAACGGCAAGCAACAACACAGTCACCGAAACTCCCAGGTGGGATCTCAACAAAGCCTATCCTTGTCTCAGCTACTGGTGTAGTCATGTTTACTTTTACCAATTCTCTTCAACCAATCCACTGTCGCCGGACTTAAACCTAGCTTTATTACCATCTGAAGAGCAATCTGAGTTACAAGTTGCCCAAGCTGTGGAGCAGCGCGCCAAATTAGTTCAAACAATTGTAAAAGATATTTTCTTGGATATTATCAGTTGGAAAACTCTTGCTGAAGTTGACTTTGTGGAGAATTGGGAATTCTGGTTGGAGACACAGGTTAAATCACCCCATCCCTGGACCCCGAGAATTGAAGTAGGCATTGAAAAAGGTAATACAGTTGTCTATTTACCCGCCCAACCTGAATTAGGTCTGGCACAAAAGACGATTGTTACCGTAACTGAGATCGATGCTAAGGCCAATGAGAAAACGAAGGAGGAATTAGCTCAATCTTGGCAAACTGAAATTCGCCTGTCTTTGAGTTCAGCACTTTGGGGACATGAGCTAGATGTGCAACGACCTTGGTGGCGTTGGGGATTAAGTGCGGCGATCGCGGCAGTAGTACTGGTGACGATCTCGATAATTAACGGAATTCGTTGGCTACTTAGTCGATGGCTCAGAAAACTCAAGCAGCAAATTGAGCAACTGACTGACTCTCTCACGATAGAGCCAGAAGCTATCTCAGCCGAGATGATGGATGCTATCATTACTCCTGAGACCATCAGACCCAAGGGAACTCATACTTCTTCCCGATCGGAGACCGTGGCCTCCGATCGGAATGATTTTCCATCGATGCCAGTGGAACTCAAATCAGACGGGTCTCTACAAACAACCCCATCTACACAAAAAAGCCTCTTTAATCTGATTGGGTTGATAAGAGCTAAACCAATAAAGGCATTTTCTGCTCGGTGGCACTCCTACGAAAGTATTCTGGCCCGCGTTGTTTTACAGCGGCAAACGTTGATTAAACAGCAAAGAAATTTCATCCAATTATTCCGGATAATTCTCATACTGATCCAAATACTGATCTTTTTGTTCACTCTGGGAATTATTTTTTCTATCTTTCCTCAAACTCGCTTCCTAGTTAATTTGTTTTTCGACAAAACACTTCTTGTAGCTGGGATTTGCATAGGGCTCGCCATGCTCGATAATATTGTTTCCATCGCCATCGACTATGCCCTCAATCGTTGGGCAAAACAAGCACAAGAGGCAAATCCTAGCTCAAATCGCTATACTTTACGGGTCAATACCTATTCTCTTATCCTCAAAAAAGCTAGCACCTTAGTCTGTGTGGCACTGGGAATCTACTTGACGGTGTGGATTGTCGGAATTAATCCCGCCGTACTTGCTGGTGCGGGGGCTGTGGCGTTAGTCTTGGCATTTCTTTCTCAAAACCTGTTCCAAGATATGCTAAATGGGTTATTAATTTTGTCAACTGACCGCTATGCGATCGGCGATGTAATCGAAGTTAATGGAATGGCGGGAATGGTCGAAGACATGAATCTTTATGCAACCTCCTTGCGGAATCTCGACGGGCAACTCATTGTTATCCCCAATGGGAAAATTTCGATCGTTACCAATTCGAGCAAAGACTGGTCCCGAGTTAATTGCGGCATAAAGGTAGCTTGGGATGCCGATCTCAAGAAGACTCTAGAAATTATTCAGCAAGTGATGGAGAAAATGGAAAATGACCCTCAATTACAGAACAAAATTCTCGAACCAGGTGAAATTTTAGGCATCGACGAGGTATCTCACGATGGGATCCTGATTCGAGTCCTGATTAAGACTCAGCCTTTGCAACAGTGGGCGATTGCTCGGGAGTTTCGCTTTCAACTCAAACAGGCATTTGATAGTGCTGGAATTACCCTCGGCGTTCCACAGAGAGAGATTTGGCATCGTCACGAAAATGGAAACATGTTGAGTAGAGAATCAGAACGTGGAAGTAACAAACTTTAACATTACTGGTGAACTATCAACCTTCTATTACAAAGATTTAGGATATTAATTTATTGAAAAATGATTGTCAAAATAGGGGGATTAATCGAGCAATTTTTAGCTTGGTTTTCTACTGAACGTGCAAAGATTAAAGCTCAAGCTGCTGATATAGAAGCCAAACTAACCAAACAAAATCTCAGTCCGCTTCCTGCAAAAACCACAGCGCATCTGTTGAGTAAAATTGACGAGCTACCCTCTCATCCTGCTCATATAAAGGCGGTACAATCTAAGCTACAAGAAGCCTTAACTCAATGGAAATCGGATCCCGATGCACCTAACAGCTTAGTAGTCCTCACGAGTCCAATTGAAGATATAGAAGCGATTTTGAAGGAAACAATAGAAGCTCAAAAGGAAAAAATACCAGAGGTAAAATCTTTACCTAATGAAGCTCGATCGCTCCGCTGCTCGGCTCCGAAGACTACACTCAAGGGAAAATTAGAATTGTCTCGACCTTCACAATTTCAAGTTTTAGTAGTTATTCCCGATCTGAGCTGGTGCTTTTTACGCTGCGCTGAGGGTTTGGAGGGAATTGAATACTTGCAAGAGAAAATACTTGACGATCGAGAGCGATTTTGGTTAATTGGCTGCAACAATTGGACTTGGAAATATCTAAATCGTGTTTGTAATTTAAGCGCCTATCTCGAACAAACCTTGCCTTTACCAACTCTAAGGGATATCGAGCTTAAAGAATGGCTGCTTGAGGTCTCCGAAACAATTGATTTTGATTTTGCTGACAATCGAGACGATCGAAACGATAAATCGGAGATCGAGGTCGATAACGAGGAGAATTGGACGTCGAAATCGGAACAACGTTATTACAGCCATCTGGCGAATATTTCTTTAGGTATGAGCAGTGTAGCTGCTAAATTGTGGGTGAAATCGCTGTGCGTTTTAGAATCAGATGAGGAATCTACTAATTCCGATACCGCTTCAAAATCCTTTATTCTTCAAAAAGCCGTTCTACCTGAGTTACCTACTTTAACAAAAGACGATCGCTACTTATTGTATTCTACGAGCCTGCACGGAAATATGAGTTTATCAGAGCTAGCGTTGAGTCTGGGGGAGCCAGAAAGCACTGTACGAGCGCAAGTTCAATTTTTGTGGCGCTCGGGGGTTATTGAGTGCAAACAAGGAACGATATCCCTCAATCCAATTTACTATCCCAGAGTGAGAACAAATTTAGATAACAATCAATTTTTAGTCGGAGGACTTTAATTGTTTTTCTCTAGTTTTTTCTTCGTACTACTGGCTCAAACTGACAAGAATAATGTCGATCGAGCTTCGGAAATAATCTCTGAAATTACTACTTTTAAGATTATTCAAGGAATTGTTATCGTAGCGATCGCCTATGGGGGAATATGGACGACGGCAAAACTGATTGACTGGCTCTCAGAAAAGGTTCCCTTGCGGTTGCGCTTGCCAATTAAACAATCTATACCTTTTTTGCGAGCTTTTATCTTGGGTTTTGCTGGGGTGTTCTTAATTAATTTGTTTTTGAATTTATCTCCTAATAATGTTTTGGCACTAACGGGTACAGTAGCAGTAGCCTTAGGTTTTGCTTTCAAAGATTATGCTAGTTCGGTAATTGCTGGGATAATTGGTTTATTTGAAGTTCCCTATCAAGTAGGCGATCGGGTCAAAATTGGCGAACACTACGGTGAAATTATTACCTATGGTTTGAGAGGGATTCTTTTAAGAACGCCTAATGACGATATTGTAACTATTCCTCACAATAAACTCTGGACAGATGCTATTGCCAATACTAATAAAGGCAACGTGGAAGCTCAAACAGTTGTTGACTTCTACTTAGCTCATGAAGTAAATGTCGATCGAGTGATACAGATTTTATATCGAGTTGCTTACACCAGTAAATATACCCAACTAAAGTTTCCTGTTGTGGTAGTTATGGAAGAAAAACCCTGGGGGACTCACTTTAAGCTCAAATGTTATCCCATCGATGCTAGGGATGAATTTATTTACAAAACAGATTTAATTAAGCGAGCTAAACAAACCTTTGCTAAATATAGTCTTACTTATCCAGCACTGCCAACTCGACAGTTAGATTCATAGTATTTTTTATTGTTTTGCAGGAGTGGAGGATTTAACTTTTATTGATGGCGTAACCTCAAAAACTACTTTTAAAGGTTTTCTCAGTCGCTTTGAGAGTTGTTCTTCTACTCGTGCTACTTCTTCTGGGGTAACTGGATCTATAGCTCTAACTCTTAGTAAAACTGAAGGAGAGTTATTTTGTAAATTAACTTCTGAATGGATAACTTTAATATCGCGTCTTTCCATATAATTATTAATAACTTCTGAGATTGAAAGATCTACTTTTGCCTTATCGATTAACTGCCAAAAACTAATAACTAAAGGTATTGCTAGTAAGACAATTAAAATTCCAGATACTCCCCAAGAAAGGTTCCTGGTAAGCTCATTACTTCCTGCATATCCGCCGAGAACGTAGACTATTAAACAAGCAAGATTGATGCCTATTAAGTTAGTTAGGTAAAGTAATATAGCTCCCTGAGATAATTGCCATTCTCCTTGGGATAGTGTTAGACCGACGACGCACAATGGTGGCATTAAAGCGACAGAAATTGCCGTACCTGGAATAGCATCTTCGATCGCCGGACGAATCTTAGCATAACCACTGATACTCCCTGCTACTACTGCAATCAATAAGTCAATTAAAGTAGGTTGAGTTCTTGACGTAACTTCACTAGCAAAACTAAAAAAACCAATAGTTATACCAACTAAATAGGAACAAATAACTGCTATTAAACTACCTATCATTACAGAAATAAAACTATTGCGTAAAAGCTGCCAGTCTCCTTCTAAAGTAGCAAAAGAAAATCCCCGCAAAGGTAACATTAAAGGAGCAATAATCATTGCTCCAATAATTACTGCAGTACTGTTAATGACTAATCCAAAAGTAGCAATTAAACAAGAGCTGAAAATTAAAACTAAGTAGTTTTGAGTAAGCTGAGAGTCTTTAATTAAAGATTCCCTAAGCTGAATAATGGGAATTGCTCCAAAACCAAAGCTTTTAAAAAGTTTCCAGTGAACAATAGCAATTGACCCGATAAAGTTTTTAAAAAAATTCCAACTTTGACGCATTTTTAATGATATAGCAACTGTATTATATCTTAGGACATTATTGGCGATCGAAGGGAACAGGGAATAGATCGAAGTGTCTTAACTTTTGCTTGGAGTGCTATACTATTAGAAATGATACGATCGCGAAAACATTACCATCACCTAAATTGTTATCTAAATCAATATAAAGCAATGACGGTTTAATAATTATGTTCCCATTTCGATCGATATGGCACTATTTTTTCCTAGGCTGGCAAAATAGCCTGGAGCAGTTTTCTTATTACTTAAAACCCGAAGAGCCGGAATTAATTTCATAAATCTCACGATTCTCTATTCCTTGGAAAATGTTAAATTTAGAGTTTTTTGGGAGGCTCCGAGAGCTCAAATCGACGACGACGCCAAGCTCGTCTCAAAGACTCTGGGCTGATGCGTTTGGCTCTGAGGTAAATTTATTAGGTGGTTTACAGATGGATAAACCCGCTTTTGAAAATGCTTTCTATCATAAAAAATAGAGCTGAGTATGTAGCTAGTAATGCTCGTCATGTTTCTATTGCAGAAGACAAAATAGATAAATATATACAAGAGATTGACTTTACTCTTGTAAAAGAGCGGTCTTACGATATCCAAAATCACTATAAGGATTCGCCTGACGATACTGCTGCATATATAATTGTTCTCGATACAATCAATTTTGGTTCTGGCTATTTTCACGCTCTCAAAAGAGATCCTAATCTATCGTCAGGCTATTTTCACATTTCACGTTCTTTGAAAGAATATTTTGAAAAAAATGGAATTTTAAATGCCGATCGATTGCAAACAATAGAACCAATAGAGTGCGCGCAACTATTTAATCAAGACATTTCTAATCCCGCGATCGCAGAATTAATGGAACTTTTTGCACTATCTTGGAATGAGCTTGGCACCTATGTATGTGAGAATTTTTCAGGTTCATTTATTCGCACGATCGCGTCAGCAGACCAATCGGCCGATCGCTTTGTAGAAATGCTATCGCAATTAAATTCTTTTCGCGATGAAAGTAATTATAAAGGAGTCACTGTTCCTTTTTATAAAAGAGCGCAGATCGCCGTCTCAGATCTGGCTTTATCTTTAGAAGGGAAGGGTCTTGGATTTTTTAAAGATATCGATAGACTTACTGTTTTTGCAGACAATCGCATTCCGCAAGTTCTTAATTTAGATGGCATTTTACATTATTCCGATCGTCTGAAGTCAAAGATAAATAATGGAGAAGAAATTCCTAAAGGATCGGAAGAAGAAGTAGAAATTAGAGCCTGTTGTATTCATGCTTGCGAGTTAATTTTACGAAAGTTAAATGTATTGGGGATGAATGTAAATGCAGCTATGCTAGATAATTATTTGTGGAATAAAGGCCAAAATCATTTTTATAAATCTTTTCCCACTCACCAGACAAGACAAACAACTTATTACTAACTACAATTAAAATGTTGTCAATAAATAACTCAGAATTATAATTATGAATTGGTTAGCTCATTTGTTTTTATCCGAACCAACAATTGAAGATCGATTTGGTAATCTTCTTGCAGATTTAGTAAAAGGAACAAACAGACAAAAGTTGAGTCCTCGTTTTAATAAAGGAATAAAATGCCATTTACTTATCGATTCTTTTACCGATCGCCATTTAATTGTCAAACGTAGTAAAAACAGGATAGATACCGACTATAAAAGATATTCTGGAGTATTAGTAGATATTATTTACGATCGCATACTTGCCAGAAATTGGCAAAGATATTCTCAAGTATCTTTGTCAGAATTCACGGAAGAAATTTACACTTCATTTAAAGATAATTTAGATGATATTCCCATGCCAACACGTAAAAATATCGAGCGAATGATTGATGAAAAATTGCTAGATTCTTATTACTATATGTCGGGAGTAGAGAAAGCATTAATCAGAATCAAACAAAGATTGTCGAGCAAACATAGCAATCTTTTTATTGTTAGTAATGCGATGAAACAACTGGAAAATAATTATGAAGGTCTTGAAGAAGATTTTAATATTTTTTTCCCAGAGATAATCGATTATTTAAAAACACAAAAATATTGACTGTACTTAAAAGTTAATTTTTTATTGTTTTATAAAGTTGTTTAAATTTATTTTGCTGTACTTTATGATCGACTATGGCTTGAGGATAGCCGCAGCTATGTCTTTCTAGATCGGGTATTTTTCCTGTTACTAAATATTCAGTATCTACCGAACTTAATTCTGGCAACCATTGACGAATATATTCTGCTTCTGGATCGTATTTTTGCGTTTGGGAAGCGGGGTTGAAAATGCGCAAAGGTTTGGGATCCATTCCACTAGAAGCACTCCATTGCCAACCGCCATTATTAGCACAAAGATCGCCATCAACTAACTTTTGCATGAAATATTTTTCTCCCCACCTCCAGTCAATAATTAAGTCTTTGGTCAAAAAACTAGCGACGATCATCCGACAGCGGTTGTGCATCCATCCAGTTTCGTTTAATTGTCTCATTGCTGCATCGACGATCGGATATCCTGTTTGACCTTCACACCACGCTTGAAAATACTCTTGGTTATTGTCCCAAGGAAAGTCTTTAAACTCTTTTCGATATGGCCCCTCTGCTAATTCTAGAAAGAAATACATACAATGTTGGTAGAATTCTCGCCAGGCTAATTCTTTTTGCCAAGTTGTTACACTATCGCGGGTTTCGTCGCTAAGACAGCGATCGTATGCTGCAGATGCTGCTTCCCAAACTGTGCGAATGCCGATCGCGCCAAATTTGAGTGCGGCACTCAATTTTGATGTCCCCTCAATAGCTGGTAAGTCTCGTTGCGGTTGATATTCCCTAATAGCAGCGTCGCAAAATTTTTCTAGTTTCTCCCTTGCTGCTGCTTCTCCTGGTGCCAATATTAAAGGATTATCCCATACATAACCTAAATCTCTTGCTGTTGGTAACTCTATTACTCCCGCGCCACTTGCTGCGCTTAATTCTTCTTCTGTCAAACCCTTGACATTTTGCAGATTTTGTGAAGGAGATTTTTTGGGTTGCTCAATCCAGTTTTTCCAAAAAGGGGTATATACTTTGTAGGGTTCCTCAGAGGTTTTGGTGATAATTGCTCCTGGTTGGTGCAATAATTGATCCCAGTAGTTAACTGTTGCTACACTTTTTTGTTTGAGTGCTTCGGTGACAGCGCGATCGCGCTGTCTGGAATAAGGTTCCACATCCAAATTCCAGAAAACAGCTTTAGCTTTCAGTGCGGCTGCTAAGTTAGGTATGGCTTGGGTTGGGTCTCCTTGAAGAATTAATAGCTGACTACCAACTTCTCGATAGCGCTGTTGTAAGTCTCGCAAACAACCTACCATGTAGGTAACTCTTCCAGGTGCTATGTCGTCGCGATCGAGGATATTGCGATCGAGACAAAATACTCCCACTACTTTCGAGCTTTGTTGACGTGCTGCTGCGAGTCCTATATTATCTGAAATACGTAAATCGCGACGGTGCCAGAAAATAATTCGATCGGACATTTTATTAACGCTTCGTTACCTGCAAGTTAAAAAAAGCTTAATTTAAAAATTTACGAGCCAAAAAGAAACTAGAAATAGACTTGGCGTCAATATGTTCTCCATTCAAAATAGCTTCTTCTAATTCACTAACACTCATTAAAATAACTTCAATATCTTCATCTATATCCTGTGCGGGAGGTATTGGTAATTTTTCTAAATCGGAAGCTAAAAAAGTATAGATATATTCGTCAGAATAACCAGGAGCGAGAACAAATTTACCGAGAAATTTCCAGCTATTAGCGCGGTAGCCTGTTTCTTCTTCGATTTCTCGTTTAATTGTCTGTGCTGGATCTTCATTTGTTTCTACGGTACCAGCAGGAAATTCTACCAAGCTCGTTCCCACTGGAAAACGATACTGTCGAACTAATACTAATTTCCCTTCTGGGGTAACGGGGACAGCCAAAGCACCACCAGGATGACGAATTGACTCCCAATCTGCTTCAAAACCATTAGCTAAACGGAGGTTAGCAACCTCAAAATTAAATTTACGACCTTGATAAAAAAGACGTTGTTTGAGGACTTTAGGGTGTTGTGGATCTCGTGTCATAAAAAAAATTATAAGCGGTGGACTCCGGAGGTATCTACTTGCTGAAGTAATTTAGCGATCGTCACTCCTGAAACTGGTTCGATCCAATCAGGGGCTATTTCTGCTAATGGTACCAAAACAAATGCTCTTTCTCGCAAACGAGGATGAGGGATTTGTAAATTATTGCTATTAAATATTAAATCTTCAAACAATAGTAAGTCTAAATCTAAAGTTCTGGGTCCCCAGCGCTGGGTGCGAGTGCGACTAAATTGTTGCTCTATTTTTAGTAAAGTTTCTAATAATTGCAGAGGAGTTAATTCTACTTCCAATACAGCACAAGCATTGATATAATCAGGTTGAGGTGGGCCAATAGGTACGGTTTTATACCAACTAGATAAAGATAGTAACTTAATGCCAGAAGTTTGAGCTAGGATTTGGCGAGAATCGTTTAAAATCTTAACACTATCGCCGAGATTACTGCCAAAACCAATTGCAGATTTTGCCATTATATTGTTTGAAATTAACTACAGTATGGGTAAAGAATAATGATTAGGCACAGAGTATTTTAGATAGGGAGATAACACTAATTAATAAAGAAATAGCAGCAAAAATTTAGTAGATTTTATTGAAATTATAATCTTATGAGTCTCTGCATCAACTCCGAATGTACCCAACCAGAAAACCCTGACGATCGATTATTTTGCCAAGGCTGCGGGTCAGAATTACTGATAGGAGGAAAATATAGAGTGATTCGCCTCCTAAGCAGCAAAGGGGGTTTTGCACAAACTTATGAAGTCCTAGACGAAGGTAAGCTTAAAGTACTCAAAGCTTTAACTCACAACCATCCCCAAGCCATAGAACTGTTTTTGCGAGAAGCAGAGGTCTTATTAGAATTAGAACATTCAGGGATTCCCAAAGGAGAGGGACACTTTACCTATTCTGCCAAAAATAGTCAAACTCCAATTCACTGTATGGTGATGGAAAAAATCGAAGGCATGGATCTAGAAGAATATCAGGAACAGCGCCAGAATCGTCCCGTCAACCAAAAAACCGTTTTGAAATGGCTCAGACAAATAACAGAAATCCTCGATCTAGTACACAGCTACAACTTTTTTCATCGGGATATCAAACCCTCTAATATCATACTCCAACCCGACGGAAATTTAACCTTGATTGATTTTGGTGCAGTGCGCCAGATAACAAATACCATAATCGCAAGAGAAAGAAGTACGGGAGTATATACTCCAGGATATGCTCCCCCAGAACAAGAAAAAGGCTACGCAATTCCCCAGTCAGATTTTTACGCTTTAGGGCGGACAATGGTTTACTTGCTTACGGGCAGATCGCCTACAGATATTACCATTTACGACCAATATAACAACGAACTTAAATGGAAAGAATACGCCATTAACTTGATGCCAGAATTAGGCGATTTGATTGGCGAACTAATAGCGGAAAAAGCTAGAGATCGCCCTCGTAATACAAAGGTGATTCTGGAAAGAATTAAAACAATAGAAGCAAAGTTGTCCCAAACCAAGATCGAGAAAACTGCTACTTTCAATAATAGAGAGCGTCAAAATGTTGCGACAACTCGCGCAAGTTCTGTTTTTCAGAATAACGGAAGAGATAAAACACAAGTCGCACTTCTGAATTCAGAACATAATTCAGAAAATAAAATCGAGACCTGGTACGTACAAAATCCTTTTGTAGATGGGACAAAAGAGAATTGCGGACAAAAACCCTCAAAACAAATTTATATAGGAATCAATCAAAAAACGATCGCAGCAGGGTTAACAGCCTTAATATTAATATCTATTGGGGCTGCGATCGGTCACAAAATATTAGAGACATTTCCTACAAGCATAAGTGCTGAGAACAACCAAGAAAAATCTCAAACTCTTCAACCCACAGAACAGATAATACCATTCAGCCAAGAGTGGTGGAGTAGAGGCGATCGCGTCCTATTTAGAGGACAAATAAATTGGTTTCGCGATCGAGGGGTAGAAGCATTCAAAATCGGAAAATATGCAGAAGCACTTACCCTATTTGAAAAAGGAGTAAAAAGCGATCCTAGGGATCCAGAAGTACAGATATACCTCAACAATGCTAAAGCGCGTCTAGCGGGTTCCCCTCTAGTTATAGCCACAGTAATACCAGTAGATAACAACCAAACCTCCGCTGCAGAAATGCTGCGAGGAGTAGCAGACGCTCAAACTCAGTTTAACGATGCAGGGGGAATAAATGGGCGCTTAGTAGAAGTAATTGTGGCCAATGACGGCAATCAACCCCAAAAATCCGCCAGTATTGCCCAAAAAATAGCCGGAGATAAGACAATATTAGGAGTAATTGGGCATAACTCGAGCAGTGCAACAAAAGCTGGATTGCTTGAATACGAAAAAGCAAACCTGGCAATTATATCGCCAACAAGCACTAGTGATTCTATATCAGGAAAAGTATTCTTTAGAACGAGTCCTTCCGATGCAGCCAGTGGGAAACAACTAGCTATTTTTGCTGTAAATAGTTTGAAAATAAAAAAAGTAGCCGTATTTTACAATCCCAATAGCACTTACAGCACTAGCCTCTATCAAGCCTTTGAAAGTAGTTTACAGCGCTTAGGCGGTCAAATAGAAACAGCAATAGACCTGAGTAACCAAGACCTCGAACCAGAAAGAGAAATCAAAGGGTTGAGAGGTCATACAGACGCGATCGCCCTATTCCCAAATACACATACCACTTCCGTAGCGATCGGTATAGCAAGAGCCAATGACGACCTCCCAGGTGAAAAGTTTCAACTATTAAGTGGAGATAGCCTATATAATGCCAGTACTATAACATCAGGGGGGCGTGCAGTAGAAGGTTTAACCATTGCAGTTCCCTGGTTTTCTGGCAAGCAACTCTACGCCCAAAAAGCTTCCCGACGATGGTTAGGAGCAATTAATTGGCGCACTGCTACCAGTTTTGACGCTACAGTAGCCTTGCTGGAAGCCCTTTCCCCAAATCCTACTCGCCAAACCGTTCTACAAAAGCTATATTCTACCAGGATTCGAGCCAATAGAACATCTGGAACGGCGCTCAAATTTGACCATCGAGGAGAAAGAGAAGGAGATCCCGTTATCGTGCGAGTAGCTAAGGACGCACCCCATCCCATTCAAGGAGTCGAACTAGGCTTTAAACTAATTCAGCAGTGACATACTCCTACACTGATACTGGCGTATACAGTGTAGGCTTCTCAGCAACTCCAGGCAACCCTTCGGATACTCGCTGAGCTTTAAGAACCGAATGCCCTACGGCTCTATTTTTTATATTTATCGCTGCGTTCAAGTCTCGATCGGCTTCAAAGCCACAATGGTGACATGAATGCTGCCTATCCGATAACGCTTGCTTGGTGCGCGTTCCAGCTCGAAGTGAATTCGAGCTGGGTCGCATCCGCTTTTTGACGATTTTTCCACAGCAAGAACACTCTTGAGTAGTACCGTGAGGTTTAACTGCTACCGTTAACAAACCAGCTTCTTGCTCCGTCCTTACGCCGAGGACACCTCGGCGCGGGCGGTGCGCTTTTTCAGCTTTGTTTGCGAGGATAGAGAGAAATTGACCCCAGCCAGCGTCATTGATAGATTTTGCGAGTTTTGTTTTAGTCAAACCAATAATATTTAACTTTTCGTGAGCTATGACATCATTTTTGCTTAGTAGGTTCGTAGCAGTTTTATAGTGAAAATCGGCTCTTGTATTTGCTACTTTTTGATGTCGTCTAGCCAGTTTTTTAATAGCTTTTTTTCTGTTGTTACTTCCTTTTTTTTTCCTCGATACTGCTTTCTGTTTTACTCTTAACTGTTTTTGAGCTTGACGGTAGTATTGAGGTATCTTTACCTCTTCTCCTTGGCTGTCTATTAAAAATGCCTTTAACCCCATGTCTATCCCGATAGTATTATCAGGACTAGGAATTATTCTGATATCGGGAGAAGGTACTGATTTATCCTCAAGAGAAAGAATAATGTAGTAGCCGTCAGCTTTTCGGATTACTGTAGCAGTTTTAATTTTAAAACCATCGGGAATAGAGCGATGTTGAATAAATTTTACTTCCCCTAGTTTGGGCAACTTTATTTTTTTGCCATTAATACAGTCTTGCTTTATTTGAGGATAGGTAAAGGAGTGATATCGACCTATTCCCTTAAATCTTGGCTTACCCGAACGCTTTCCGCTACTGTCCCCTTTTAGCCATCTATCAAAAGTTAATTTAACTCTTTTGATAACATCCTGAAGTACCTGTGAGTGGATACTCTTGTATTCAAGGAACAACTCTTTAGTATTGATTAAATCTTTTTTTTGACTGTAATAGTTGGGGTTATCTTTGAGTTGTGGCAAATGACAAATTAGAGGACAAAAATTAATGCTGTTTCTATTTTGTTCGTACCAGTTGAATCGCTCACCTAATCTATAATTGTATTGACAACGCAACAAATTAAGCCAATTTTCAATGACTTCTATTTGTTGTTTATTAGGTCGCAATTTGTACTGGTAAGCTACTCTCACAATTGGTAAAAAAAATGTATTAATATCTATATTTTACCAAAAAGATCTATTGTTACCCACACTAAATCTATCGTTTCACTCAGATTACAGTGTGGGGCTTCTCGCGAGTTAAGCTAAAAAATAGTAAAATGTTTGTAAAAAAATAAAAAATAAGCCTCCCTATCCATGACTCTGTGTATCAACCCCAATTGCCCTCAACCAGAAAACGCAGACAATCAGCTATTCTGTCAAGCTTGTGGGTCAGAATTGTTGATTTTCGGGCAATATCGGGTTGTTCGCTTACTGAGTAAAAAAGGCGGTTGCGCTAAAACTTATGAAGTTACGGACAAGCAGACAATTAAAGTTCTCAAAGTTTTAATTAGAGACAATTCTAAGCTCGTAGAACTATTTCAGCAAGAAGCACAAATTCTGTGCGAGTTAGATATTCCAGGAATTCCGAAAGGAGATAGTTATTTTAGCTATTTTCCTAAAAATAGCCACATTCCCATTCATTGCTTGGTGATGGAAAAAATCGAAGGAATGGATTTAGAAGTATATCAAGAAAAGCTCTCTTCCCGTCCGATCGCGCCATACCTAGCTCTAGAATGGCTCCATCAACTAATAGAAATTCTGCACGTAATACACGGTCATCAATTCTTTCATCGGGATATTAAACTCTCAAACATCATATTACAACCCAACGGACAGCTAGTATTAATAGATTTTGGTGCCGTCCGTCAAGTAACTGAAACCATTATCACAGGAAAACCCAGTACAAAGCTTTACACTCCAGGATATACGCCACCAGAACAAGAAAAAGGTTACGCTCTACCTCAATCGGATTTTTATGCTTTAGGACGCACTTTGGTTTATTTGCTGACAGGGAAATCCCCCACAGAGCCTGAAATTTACGACAAATACGAACACAAACTAAATTGGCGATCGTACGCTCCCGATATCGACGAGGGATTAGCAGATTTAATCGATCGCATGATAGCAGAACAAGTTAAAGATAGACCCGCTAATACAGACGAAATTCTCGAAAAATTAAGACAAATACGCTCGCAACATAAAACAGTTGGGCGCTTTCAACAATACGTTGAAGAAAATTTATCGCCAACCCTGCTAGAAGACGATCGGGATGTAACAACCACTGTTAGCGATGTTTCTCCTCCTAAGAGGTTGAATAGACGAAGAGTTATTCTACTAGGGGGTTTGGGTACGTTGGGATTAGTTACACTCCTAGCACTAGAATATTGGAAATTAGATAAAAGAGTACCGACTAAAATCGTATCAGCCTTTGGTTCCAAAGGCTATCGAACTATTACCGAGGCGATCGCCAAAGCTAAACCAGGTACTCGCATCCTCGTCCTTCCTGGAAGATACAAAGAAAGTATTGTTATTGACAAACAATTAGAAATTGTCGGCAATGGTCTCCCAGAGGAGATTATTATTGAAAGTAAGGACTCCCCTTGCATTCGCATGGAGACAAATAAAGCATTAGTTAAAGGATTGACTCTCCGAGGTAAAGCAGGTTCAAACAGTAATAAATACTTTACAGTAGACATTCCCCAAGGAGAATTGAACTTACAAGATTGCGATATTACTTCCGAGTCCCTTTCTGGTATAGGTATTTACGGCACAAATACTAATCCTTTAATACAAAACTGCAAAATTCACCACAGCGCTGAAAATGGCATACACGTCACCGATCGCGCTGGAGGAACAATAGAAGATTGCCAGATTTTTAACAACAGCTTAGCAGGTTTAAGTGTTAAAGAAAAAGGTAATCCCGTAGTCAGACGCTGCCAAATTTACAGTCACAAACAAGCTAGCGGCATTGATATCGATCGAAATGGTCGAGGAACAATAGAAGATTGTCAGATCTCCGATGTGGCATATTCAGCAATTACAATTGCCAACTCCAGTCAACCTATTATTCGTCGCTGTCAAATACATAATTCGCGGCAAAATGGGATTTTTGTTTATCAAAATGGTCAAGGAATAATAGAAGATTGCCAGATCTTCGATAATATTTATTCGGGAATAGAAATTAGAGAAAGATCGGATTCTATTATTCGCAACTGCCAAATATATGAAGCAGGGCAAAATGGAGTTTTCGTTCATACAAATGGCAAAGGAAAAATAGAAAATTGCGAGATATTTGAAAACAACCATTCAGGAGTAGAAATTAGAGACCGTGGCAACCCTATTATTCGTCGCAGTCAAATACGAAATGGAAAAGCAAATGGGGTTTTTGTCCATAAAAATGGGCAAGGAATATTAGAAGATTGTAAGATTTTTAACAACAACGAATCAGGAATAGCAATTAGTAAAAATGGCGATCCTTTACTGAGAAAATGCAGTATAGAGCGTAATTTAAAATACGGCGCAAATATATATAATAATGGTGCCGGCAGATTTGAAGATTGCGACTTCATAGAGAATGTTTTTGGCCCTTGGAATATTGACAATACTTCTGAAGTGCAGAGAATTAATAATAAAACTTAAATTTATCAATCTATATATCCAAACAGCCAACAGCAAACTAATGCAACGTCCTATCTATCTAGACTGCCACGCCACCACTCCCACAGATAAAAGAGTGGTAGAAGCAATGATACCTTACTTCAGCGATCGCTTTGGCAATCCCAGCAGCCTCAGCCACGTCTACGGTTGGGAAGCAGAAGCAGCAGTAAAACAAGCAAGAAACACTATAGCAGAGGCAATAGGTGCGAGCGGCGAGGAAATCGTTTTTACCAGTGGTGCTACAGAAGCCAATAATTTGGCAATTAAAGGAGTAGCAGAAGCCTCGTACGATCGAGGAAGACACCTCATTACCTTACAAACCGAACACAGAGCAGTATTAGATCCCTGTAAATATTTACAAAACTTGGGATTTGAAGTAACATTTTTGCCAGTGAAACGGGACGGGTTAATCGATTTAGAGCAACTAGAGCGAGCAATTCGTCCCGATACAATTTTAGTATCCGTAATGGCAGCAAATAACGAAATAGGAGTACTGCAGCCAATAGCAAAAATAGGAGGAATATGTCATCAACATAAAGTTTTGTTTCACACCGATGCCGCTCAAGCGATCGGCAAAATTCCCCTGGACGTAGAAAAAATGAAAGTCGATTTAATGTCCTTGACAGCTCACAAAGTATACGGGCCAAAAGGAATTGGGGCTCTTTACGTCCGCCGTCGCAACCCTAGAGTTCGCCTAGCTGCTCAATTACACGGAGGAGGACAGGAGAGAGGAATGCGATCTGGCACTCTTTATACCCCTCAAATTGTAGGCTTTGCCAAAGCAGTAGAATTAGCACTAGGAGAACTAGAATCAGAATCAAAACGCCAAACAGAGTTACGCGATCGCCTGTGGTCGAAATTGAGTCAATTAGAAGGAATTCATCTAAACGGTCATCCCGTCCAGCGCTTGCCTGGGAATCTAAATATTAGCGTTGAGAGAGTAGATGGGGCAGCATTGTTGCTAGGCTTACAAGCAACAGTAGCAGTATCGTCAGGTTCTGCTTGTTCCTCTAGTTCAACAGCTCCTTCCCACGTCCTGACAGCTTTAGGACACCCAGAAAAACTAGCATATGCTTCGATAAGATTTGGGATAGGCAGATTTAATACCCAAGAGGAAATAGATAAAGCAGCAACTGAGGCGATTTCTATCATTTCTTCTCTGCGCAAATCCAAGGAATTGCAAAAGACACGAAGCGATCGCGAAGAGCGATAAACCCGACAGACAACAAATTTCTTGTCAGAAATGTTATCTTCAGGTTATATTTAAGCTAAGATATGGCAAAGGCACAGCCAAAATATAATATTCGCAGTTTTTACAAATAGCGCTATCTAAGAGAGTAAAATAGCGGTGAACGCTCTCGTCATTTCCCAAAAGGCTTCTCACTATGAAAAAATAACATCAGATGAGACAGTCGCCTATTTTAATTAGTAAAGACTGCAAATAAAGGCCAGACATAAATACTGTCAGCGCCGCCGAGAAAATAGCTTGCCCAAAGACGCAGAGGTTTTTAGAAATATTGCCAGATAATAAGAAATTGGAGTACGATCGACAATTTATAAAGAAGTTTAAATACGATCGCTATCTCTACGTCAAGTTAAATTCAAGAATTTACACAGATTGAACTCAAAGCAGCGTCTTAGTGTAAAAGATCTGCTAAAGAATTTTGAGGAAATTGAATGCCAAAGCAAATTATAATCGCTGAGCAGCATCATATTGCTGCAGTTTTCTGGGAAGATCAAATACAAGAACTTGTCGTCGCCACCGGCAATCAACAGGTTAGCGATATCTATTTAGGAGTAGTAGAAAATGTAATACCTGGTATAGATGCCGCTTTTGTCAATATAGGAGATGCCGAGCGTAATGGCTTTATTCACGTTACCGATCTAGGGCCACTGCGTTTGAGAAAATCAGCAGGAGCAATCACAGAATTACTAACACCGCAACAAAAAGTGTTAGTGCAGGTAATGAAAGAGCCAACGGGGAACAAAGGTCCTCGATTGACTGGCAATATTACTTTACCAGGGCGTTATCTTGTGTTGATGCCTTACGGATCTGGAGTTAAATTATCCAGACGCATCAAAGACGACAACGAACGCTCTCGTTTGAGAGCATTAGCAATTTTAATCAAACCTGCGGGTATGGGATTGTTGGTGCGCACTGAAGCGGAAAGCAAAGACGAAGAGACCATTATGGAAGACTTAGAGTCTTTGCAAAAACAGTGGGAATTAATTCAGCAGCAAGCTAATTCCACCAGACCACCACAACTACTCAATCGCGACGACGATTTTATTCAGCGGGTACTTAGGGATATGTACACTGCGGATGTCAATCGCATTGTCGTTGATTCCAACTCAGGTTTAAAACGAGTTAAACAGCACTTAATTAACTGGAGTGGGGGTCGTCCCCCATCAGGAGTATTAATCGACCATCATCGCGAAAGACAGCCGATTTTGGAATACTTCCGCGTTAATGCTGCCATTAGAGAAGCACTCAAGCCACGAGTAGACTTGCCTTCTGGGGGCTATATCATCATCGAACCAACAGAAGCACTAACAGTAATTGACGTTAACTCCGGTTCTTTTACCCGATCGGCAACTGCAAGAGAAACAGTTTTGTGGACTAATAGTGAAGCAGCCACGGAAATTGCTCGCCAGTTGCGCCTGCGCAATATTGGAGGGGTGATTATTGTTGACTTTATCGACATGGACTCGCGGCGCGACCAGCTCAAACTTTTAGAACACTTTAATAAAACTCTAAAAGCAGATAAAGCTAGACCTCAAATTGCTCAGCTATCGGAACTCGGCTTAGTAGAATTAACCCGCAAGCGCCAGGGAAAAAATATCTACGAACTATTTGGCAAACCTTGTCATACTTGTGGCGGTCTCGGACACTTAGTCAATCTGCCTGGAGAATCCCAAGAACAACCCCTCGAAATACCTGCTTATACTCCCCCACCAGCAGTAATATTAAAAACGCCAGAGCAACAGGCTGAAGAATTAGAAACATTTTTCGAGTCTCCCGTGGAGTTGCCTACAAAAGAAGACGCCTCACCCGTCGAACTACTCAATCATCCTAGTTACCAAGAACAAGGAGCGATCGCAAATAACAACCGCCGCCGCCGTCGCCGTCAACAAGGAACGAAGGAAGAACCATTAGTAATAGACAGCTCTCGCCCTATTGTTGCCGAACCAGAGAAAGAAACTGAGACAGTCCCTGTAGAAGAGAAAAAACAAAAAACTCCCTCTAACCGCATTTCCCGCAGGGATGAAGAAAATGTAGAACGAGTTTCTGTAGAAATGAGTCCTTTAAAACAGGAAATTTATGCTTTGATGGGAGTTTCTCCTCTGATCGACTTAGATGGAGAGTTTAAAGATCCTAAGTCAGTTATTATTTCAATCAAAAATCCAGGAGAAACAGATTCGATCGAAGAAGAAATCAATCCTCAACCAGAGATTGAAAGGGAAATGGAAACTATTAGCGACACTGAAACTGAAACTGTTAGTGAAACTGAAACTGAAACTGTTAGCAACACCGAAACTGAAACGGAAACGGAAACTATTAGCGACACTGAAACCATTTTTGAAGAGGAAGCAGAGGACAATAATGGGGATTCCGATAACCCGCGTCCTATAATTCGTCGTCGCCGTCGTCGATCGTCTGCTAAAGAAGTTGAGGCTTCCCAAACTTAAATTTGTTCGGAGTTAATGGCAAAAGAAACATTAGTTGCTGGTGTTGATGAGGTTGGTAGGGGCTGTTTATTTGGCCCAGTGGTAGCAGCAGCAGTGGTCTTACCCCAGTCTCAGCTTCCTAAATTAGTTGAAATAGGGGTAAAAGATAGCAAACAATTGGGAGCAAAAAAACGCTCCCAACTGCTTGAGGAGATTCAAAAGATTGTCACTTCTAGTGCTGTGGGCTATGGGACTGTCTCCGAAATCGATCGGATAAACATATTACAAGCGTCTTTACTAGCAATGAAAAGAGCTGTGCTCAAGCTCAAAGTACAGCCTGAAATTTGCTCGATCGATGGATACCAGATTATTCCTCAATTGTCAATCCCCCAAAAAAATATCATTGGAGGCGATCGCACCTCTCCTGTTATTGCTGCTGCTAGTATTGTCGCTAAAGTTTGGCGAGATGACTTAATTGTTCGCTTATCAGAGAAATATCCTCATTACGATTTAGCATCTAATAAGGGTTATGGAACCAAAAAACACCGACTAGCACTTGCTAAATATGGCCCCTCCCCTCAGCACCGAATGTCTTTTCGTCCTTGTCAAGTTGTTTAATTTTATAATTTTAGGCAACAGTAGAAGTATCAACAGATATAGAACCAGTTAAATTATTGACATCAAACAAGTTAAATTGACTTCCAGCAGGGCCTGCTGTAGGCTGAGTAAAGGAATAACCTCGTAATAGTTCACTATATAATTGGTGAGCGTAGCTGTGATTTCCTGCAAAATTCCATTGCCCTGGTTGCAAGGCATCATCCCAATTAACGTAGAAGTCTAAGTGTCCTAGGCGACCGTCATAGCCTAGAGTTTCGCTAGTATGAAAAGCAATTACTTTCTTGGCATCTGACGGATCTAAACGTTGAGATGGAGGCTTACCCGAACTAAACCAACCAGGTTCATAACTGGGTCCTGCTGCATCTAAAGCAATAACAGCCTCGATCTTCTTCCCTGTAAGATAGTCATAGCGATCGGCTGCTATACCGCTAACGTGCGCTCCTAGACTGTGACCGATAAACTGGGTTGTATCGGGATTAGCTCCTAAACCTATTAAATAATCGGCTATTTGATTGCCTACACTCACTGTGTCACTTACAGCTTTCCAGTAGTTTATATTATTAGCTCCACCAGACCAATCAACAGAGAAAACATTAGCGTTGACATTATCGTTAGGATTGTTAGGATCTCGTTCGAGTAAATCATTTGCCATGCCAAGGACCCAACTCTCTTGAGAACTGCTTTGAAAACCGTGAGTAATTACATAAGTGGGTCGATTGGGATTAAAAGGTCCATTTAAATTGTTAAAACTAACTTGCACCATTTTTATCAAAATTCTATTGTTTACTTTTGTTTTTTATATTATTGAATTCTTTTTTGAGTTTGTAAGTAAGAAAAAGTATGGAAAAGTATGGAAAAAAAAGTACAAATAAGTTGTTAAGCTGTATATCAGTATATAGAATTAATTAAAATTCCTTAGAGTAATTTCAAAAGTCTTTATTTAGTAGTTGATTGTGTTAGATATAGCTTGGCAAAAGGGACTTCTAGAGAAGTCAAATAATTGGTAGAAAGTCTAAAGCTTTGTTGTTTTACAAAACATAAATAAAGATAACGCAAATATCTTTTAAAAATAGTGATATCGATCGTTTACTATTTTGGTTTTATCTGTAAGAGTCACTTTTCTACAGATAAATTATTTGTGACAGTGCAAACTATGCGAAAACCGCAGCGATCGAGGTTACATTCAGGAGAAAAAAGCAATCTCGAAGCAGAGCGACAGTTATCGGGACTGTTATTCCAGGAACCGCCTCGCAATAAGGGGAGATGGGGGAAATCCTTATCGTTGGCGAGCCAAATACTGCCATCGCTGGGGGCTGAATTATAGTTATCGTGCCAGCTATCGGAACACCATTCCCATACATTACCGTGCATGTCGTACAAACCGAAAGCATTGGGAGGAAAACTACCCACTTTGGTAGTTTGACCTCTGGCTTCTCCTTCTGCTTCGGCAGCATAAGTATAATTACCGTCGTAATTAGCTAAATTGCTATTTATTGTTTTTCCAAAATGAAAGGGGGTTTTAGTTCCCGCGCGACAAGCATATTCCCATTCAGCTTCGCTAGGGAGTCGATATTCCAACCCTGTTTTTTTTGAAAGTCGAGCGCAAAACTCGTTGGCATCTTCCCAGGTGATGGAGTCTATGGGGCGATCGTCTCCTTTAAATTTAGCTAGATTGATGGGAATGTCCCGCGATATTTTGGGTAAAGCAGCGATTACTTGCCAAATCTTTTGAGTAATGACAAATTTGCTCATAAAAAAAGGTTTGACTGTAACTTCGTGTTCGGGTCTCTCCCAGTTGTATCCTTCAGTTACGGGAGACCCCATGGTAAATGTGCCTCCAGGAATCGCTACCATCTCAATAACAGCGCCATTACCCAAATTTTCGCTAAAAAAGTTGTTATTAAGCCGATCGCGTTTAATTTCCACTCCTTCAACGTTAACGGTTATTAGTTCAAATTCAAAGTTCTCGATCGTCCGATCTGGGAAGTCTGGAAGTGCTTTTATTATTTTTTCCAATTCAGATTCAGCTGCATCTACGTCCAGAATCAACCCAGCACGATAAAAATCTCCCATCGCACCAATATAATCTTCTAGAGACATTTTCGTCACGGCTCGACTTAAAAATGCCAATTGCCAATCGGGAGAAAGGGAGAGCGCTCGATCGAAGTTTTCAACTGCTTGTTCTAGATTTGCTTTAGTTTTTCCTAATGTATAAAGTATTAAACCGCGACTGTAATATGCTCTAGTTAATTCAGGATTAATTTTTAAAGCCATATCTAAACAACTAATTGCACTTTCTTGCTCTCGGGCAGCAAAACGAGCAATTCCTTGGGATAAATAAGACTCAGCTTTTTTCTTAGCATCGAGTGAGGAGCCGTATAAAGCCATTCCCTGACAAACTGCTAATTCTGGTTCGGAATCTAGCAATATTGGTAGCTGCAATTGTTTGGCTATAATTTCTCGAACCCATGGTATTTGGCAACTTCCTCCTACCAACAAAACTCCCTTTATTTTTTGAGAACTGTTGAGAGTATCTTGGATTAATTTTTGACAGCTAGAAATAGTTTTTCTGATATATGGTTCTATAATCTGATTAAATTTGGAGCGACTTAAATGGTAAAAGTCAGAAAAAGAACCTGGGATTAATTCTTCTATTTCTGTCCTTTCTTTGAGTTGTTTTTTTATTTCTTCACACCAATCAATTAAAATTAAACGAGCGCGGGAGGCTTGGATGTCTTTATTTTGGAAGTCGAGTAATTCTGCTAATACTTCCCTAGAAGATTGTTGTAAGTCTTGATATATTAAGCGATCGAATTCTATTCCAGCACAATTTTCCAATTCGATCGACTGACCTAAGATTTTATATCCTCCCTCTTGTTTCTCAATTAAATTAGCTTTAAAAGAGCTGCCACCGAGGTCGTATACTAATAATATTTCGCTTGGTTCGAGTTGGTTGCGACTTTCCCAGTATATTGCTGCTGCTACGGATTCTTCTTTTAATGCTACTTCTGTAAAACCCGCATCAAGAGCTGCTTTTTCGATTAATTTTCTTTCCGTATCTCCACAGGTTGCAGGTACTGCGATCGCCGCTGAAGAAATCGAATCGTCATTATTGATTTTAGTCAGGAAATTGTCGGCTTCTTCTTTGAGTTTTGTGAATAAATAAGTAATTAATTCTTCAGTGAGGTATTTTTTATCCCCTAACTGATAAGACCCATTTTGCTTCAACTTCTGTTTGAACCGACGACAGTAGCGATTGGGGTCTTTTTTTCCCTCTCGATCGGCTTGGAGTGCGACAAAAATTGTTTCTTTTTCTCCTGCATAGACGCTGGAGGGAAACAAATAACTATTTTTTTTAGAGTCTGCGATCGATTCGAGGTTGTTATTTACGACCAGTGCAGCACTGGAATTACAAGTACCAAAATCTATACCTAACCACATATAGCAGACAAAGTGAGGAATGCAAGGGTACAGGGGGACATAGGTTGCAGACAGTTCAGCTATTGACGCTCCCCGTCCTAGAAGTACGGGGATTCTTGGGCTGAACACTACCCGTTCGAGTCGCCTCTACTGTTGGTTTTACACGTTCATAGCTAAGCTTTTTAGCTTACTCCTCAAGCGTAGATTCCCGTGCGCCCCACGGTATTTTTGTAGTTCGACCTTTAAATTAGAAAAAGTTTACTACTTACTCAGCTTCCTATAAGATTTTACCTTTCCACGGATTCGCTGAGACTTCTGGATTGAACCCCATATCTTAAGTTGTCGATGTGCATGATATCGATTAGATATCTAGGTTTTTATACAGGTTGATTACCTTTCCTGTTATATTTTAGAAGTATAAAACATTAACCATTATTATTAAAGTGTT
>JASJDA010000099.1 GCA_030065755.1 Prochloraceae cyanobacterium
CGTTGTAAAATAGCGTCTAGCTTACTGTTAGCAGAGTCTAATTTAGTTTCTAGATTATCGATATCTTCATAGACTCTTTCAAATGCTTCTCCAATCCAACCTTGAGGATCTATAACTCGATCGTGTTCCTCTAGACCTAATTCTAATTTACTTATGCGACGCTCCAGAGCTGCTATTTTTAGATAAAGGTTATTGATCTGCTTATCTTCTGGCATTATTATAGGATATTTGGATCACTATTCTTTATTCATCGTTATTTTAGCTTAATTACTTCAAATACTTTTCTAATAGTTAAAAAGACCACGCTCTGCATAATCCTCGAAAAAGAAGATAATACGATCGCCTCTTTATACTCAAGCAATTTAGCCGTTCATCTTCAGTTAAAACCAGATAAAATAACGCTCGCCACCCCTCGCTCCATGCCAGAGTCCCTATCCTTTTTTGATGTCTTACTATTTAATCTTAATAATCAACATTCTCCCTGTATTCCTCTTATAGAGTCTCTTCAGTTTGATGGGGGTCCAATGATTGCTATTTTTAATAGGGAACCCTTCTATACGATAAGTTCTAAGTGCGGAACGAAACACATAGATCGCGATATTAACGCAGCTAAAAATATCAGAGATGAAGGTCTACGAATTATTTCCTGTGGGACGCGGGATCAAGCTTATTGCCCAGATGTAAGACCAAGTAAAGGTGGACGTAAAAAATCGACCATTACAAGGCAATTTGTTGGATAAGAAGCCTACGGTATCAGCGAGCGCTCTTTGGGTAATAGCTTTTTGAGTTAAGCGCCAGATGAAGGCAGAACTGAAATATACGCCACCTATCACGTTGCCTACTGGTAGCAGCTATTAGACATAATTCCGCAACGTCGCGTAACGAGGGTGTTGCATCCTAGTTCGGCTAAGAATTAAGTATAGATTAATAGTTAGAAAAAATATAGGCAAATATTACATTGCCATGAAAGGCATTTCAGCCTCTCCCTTCATCTTTTCTTTAGTAGGTGTGACCAACCTGGGCTGAACTACACAGCTCTCTATCCCATCAGCAAAGGCTTTTGGGAATACTTTTCGTAGAATATTGTAAGCAGCATTAACGTCAGCGTTAATTGATTTTCCAGAACTACTTCGGTAGAGTCCGCGCTTAACTCTTTTGCCACTAAATTTAATTAATTTAGCTTCATCGTCACCATAAACAGGAATTGGATCGCTGTCTAAAAAACTGCTTGCCGAGGTATACGACTCTTCGGTCAGAATAACTTTTATTCCGACCTTATCACACTTGTAAGTTAATTGTGCAATCAGTTTAGAATGAGAAATATTGACAAAATTTTGATTGTTAGTTTTGCCAATATTAATCGACTGTTTTTGTTGTTTGTTTTGACCTATTACCAAGGTTCCAATCGAGTGGTTCCGTAAAATATTAACAATCTGATTACTGGCATGATGCAAGTAATTGTTAATCTTTTGATTGCGACGGCGAGTTAATCTGAGTATTCTTTTGGAGTTATAATTAAAGCGCGGTAATTTCTCTTGAAGACTAGCTTTTTTCTTGTTATAGAATTGATTGATACTTTTCAAAGGTCGCCCGTTAATCAAAATAGGTTGAAATCCTGGTTGATTTGAAGTTAGCGCGATTAAATTGTTCAATCCTAAATCTATACTAGCTATATTTTTATCATTTTCTGACTGGCTAATACTATTTATTTGTTCATAAATTACCTCGACAATATAACAATCAGTATTGGGAACTATCCTGACTTCTTTGATAGATTCAGGGGCTATTTTGGTGGGTATTTTGATATGAGCTTTAGATGGAGCAATCACTCCTTTTTTTAACCATAATTTACTAATTGCTTGTTTAGTATAAACAAGAATATTTCGCCCTTTTTGCTTATCTTTATATTTAGGTAGCTTTGGACGACCTGTAAATTTCTCTGGTGATTTCTTCCATTCTGCAAGTGCAGCGAAGAAAGTAGACCAGTTTCGCTCTAAGACTATTAATACTTGTTGAGCGACTTTAGCTGGTAATGCTTTATATTCTTTTGTCTGCTTTAGAGCTCGAGCGAGTAAATTATAATTAGAGTAAGTCTTAGTATAAATAAAACCCTGACGAATATTGTAATTAGCTAGGTTATAAAGATTTTTAGAAGCAAAACATAGAGAATCACATTCATCGAAAAATTGATGACCTTTTTTGATGATATGTCTCTCTACTAACTTCATTCATCTTCTCCATTGCTACTTTCAAGTTGGGCGAAGATAATCATTTTCATGCAGTACCGCATCCATTCCCAATGAATTTGACCAAGTTGGTATAATATCTGCTTTAAACTCAGGAACAGTCTCATCAACAAAAGTTCTAGCTTCTGAGATGTAGTTGGTAGTAATCGATACTGGTATGTATATTTCACATTTAGAGTCAATTAATAAGCTACACTGATTATAGCACAAACAAATTAAATAGTAGTGTGAAAAAAGATTTCGTTTCTCGTGGTCGTTCCGTATCCGACTTGAAAGCTCATTTAATTTTAACAACAAAATATCGGCGAAAAGTCTTCAATGCAGCAATGATTAAACGAATTCACGAACTTTTTGAAGATTTACTAGAGAAATGGGAATGTAAAATAGTCGAGTTCAATGGTGAAGAAGACCACATACATTTGCTATTTCAATATCATCCCGATCTACAATTAAGTAAATTAGTTAATAGTTTAAAAAGCGTTTCTTCAAGAAAACTCCGACAAGAATTTTTAGATGAATTAGAAAAAGTATATTATAAAAAGAAAGTAGTTTGGAATAGTAGTTATTTTATAGCTTCATGTGGGGGCGTGACTATTTCTACTTTAAAAAAATACATTGAGAACCAAAATACACCAGAACAATAGTAATCAAGTTAATTATAAAAAACAGAACTTCCAGAAACGAGAATTAATTTATAACAATAAAAAGTTGAGGAGAAAAATAGCGCTGTCCCCATCTAGGATAACTAGGGGCTAGAGGGATTTGTTTCATTAATGACTCCAGTGACGGCTGGTGGAGAAGAGTCTTTCGGCTCTAAGACAGCTTTTTGAAGGGCTTGTTGTAAAGTTTCTGCCATAACAATGCGATTTTCGTAGACGACAATTACCCGTGCCAGAGTAGGCAAACTATTTCTTTCTGCTTCTAAATACAAAGGTTCGACGTAGAGTAAAGAGTCGGCGATCGGAATTACTAAAAGATTCCCCTGAATCACTCTCGAACCCTGACGATTCCAGAGAGAAATGCGCTCTGAAATTACCGGATCTTGATTGATCCGCGCGTCAATTTGTTCTGGTCCGTAGATTTGTCTTTGCTTGGGATATCGATAGAGTAAAAGTTTGCCGTATTCATTTTCATCAGAGCGACCGAAAAGAGTAGCAATGAGATTGTTGCGTCTAGTGGGGGTATAGAGATTAATCAGAATGAATTCTTCATTGGCTGCCGTAGGCAGTTTGATAATTAAGTAGTAGGGTTCTACTTTTTGTAATTCAGTGCCGTAGATTTCTTGCGCAGATTGCCACTGGTCTTCGCGGTTGTAGAAGATCTGAGGGTCAGTCATTTGATAGGTGCGCAACTGTTTCGATTGAATGCTAAATAAATCTCGTGGATAGCGAATATGAGGTCGCAGATTTTTCGGCATCGCATTGAGAGGTTGAAAGAGCTCGGGGAAAATATGGTTCCAAGTTTGAATAATGGGGTCTTCAGGTTCGGCAATATAGAAATCAATATCGCCGTTATAGGCATCGACGACTATTTTGACCGAGTTGCGAATGTAGTTAAACTTGTTATCTCCTGGATCGGAATAGGGGTAGCGATCGCTGATGGTATAGGCATCAATAATCCAGTGGAGATAATTTGGCGATCCGGCTTGATTGACATCTCCAGCATCAGAAACTACCAAATAAGGATCGCGATCGTAATAAAGAAATGGGGCGATCGCTTCTACCCGACGCATAATTTGGCGGCGAAATAGGATGCGGCTGTCTTCAGTCAGATTTCTGGCAAATAGCATTCTCCAGTCTTTGAGATACTGAACAAATACCCAACGCCGCCAAAGTGAGCCAATATTAATACCCCCAGTCCCGTCGTAAGTATTGTAGGCATTTTCTTCCCCTTTAGGAAAATCTAACTCTAATACGTTAGTATTGGTCATCACGTAGGTATTGGTTAATTCCCCGTAGTATATTCTCGGTTTGCCAATGGGAATGCTTTCTTCGATTAATTCACTGGAAGTACGTAAACCTCCTGCGTCTGTTGGTGTGCCGATATCTTTAACGTAATACTCTGGCAATCCACTTTCTTCATTGACTTGATTGACGGGAGAGAGAGTAAAACCATAACCGTGGGTATAAACTAAATGTTCGTTAACCCAGGTTTTTGCTCGATCGGGTACGGCACTGTAGTCTAACTCTCTGGGGGCTATAAATATTTGTTCTTTTTTGGATTTTGGATCTAGTGGGTCATTATCTAATCCCAATTTATTCTCTTCTGTGCTGAAGAGTGGTTCTCGCGATCTTTGACTTAAGTTTTGATTATCTTCTGCCTTAAAGTTATATCGATCGATATCAGCATCGGGAAATTTGTAATAAAGTCTGATTTGTTGAAGTTGTCGATTAGTTTGCAGCAGGGGACGGGTATCCCAAAGACGAATATTGTCAATTGTCAGGTTATTATTTTTTAGTTGTAAAGCTGTTAATGTTCCCTTTGGATTGATATTTGTTTCCTCAATTTCGTTTAGTTTAAACCCAGCTCTAGTTAGATTAATACTATTTTCTATATAAGGTGCTTCTCTGTTTAGTTCGTTCGGTTGAACTTCTACAAGTTGGACTATTTCACCTATTAAAAACCCGATCGATCTAGCACTCAAGTAAATAGTGAGGACAAAAATCAATACAGGTATTTTTTTCCTTTTCTTCTGCTTAGTTCTTAACCTACTTTCCTCTGTTTCTGGGACAACTCTAGCTTTTAAAAGTAACCAAATTGCCAGTAAAAGTGACAATAACGCTAAAATAGTTTCTACGGGCAAGTGAATTTGAACGTCTGTATAGCCAGCTCCATAAACTACACCTACACCCGAATATAGTAATTCGTATCGTCTCAGCCAGTGATGGAGAGAAATTGCTAGTAATACCGCCCCTCCCAAAGCGTATATGTGACGAAGTTGAGAGCGAGAAAAACCTGGGAATTTACCTTCAGAAAGACTATTTGCTGACAGTAAATAAACAATACTAACTGATAATAAAGCGTAAAGAAATAGTCCTCCGAGCCAAAAATCTAATAGTTGTCGCCAGGGCAAACTAAAAATATAAAAACCTATTTCATCTTTTAATATGGGGTCTTTCTGACCGAAAGCTGTGGGATTTAAATATAGTAAAACTTTAGTCCAATTAGCTGCTATTAACAGTCCGAAGACTGCACTCATAATATAAGCGATCGCCTCAGTCCAAAATTTAGTATTGTATACAATCAAAATCAGAACTGCAGCTATTGTCCCTGCTTGCCATATATGTTTAGAGGCTTCCGAGAAAAAGATTTCCAGAGAGAAAGATTCTATTTCAAAAGGAAATAGAATAGGGGGTTTGACTCGAAACAGAGTAAAATCACTTTGGGATAATCTAAATACTTCTTGACCGTAGTAGATTAAAACTAATCCGATCGACAAGCCCAATACCATTACCATCAATAATAAGAGAAATAAACCAATTACTGGGGATTGGGGAATTTCCTGCTTATTATTTCGCTCGGAGTCAAAGAATCTTTTTATACCTGTTTTATTTCGAGCGCTTAACTGAGGTTGAGATTTCCATTTAAAATGGTGAGCTACGCGCAAATTAATGATTAAGAATAATGCGGATATTCCACCTGCAAAAAACCACAAACTCAATTGCCAAGACAAACGCTTGAGAAAAGGTGAAAGATAATTAACTTCTTCAAACCAAAGGATTTCTGCTGTTAAGTGAGCAATGCCAATAAAAGCGAGCCACACTCCTAACACTGCGAAACATATTTTATAAACCGATTGATATAAACGTTGAGACACGGTTATTAACTTCAGATAGTGGATCAACAGTTCGCGTTACCCGAACTGTTGACATTTGACACACTTTCACCGTTAACCGCTAATCGGGGTTTAACGGGAGTACCCTCGCGACATTTAAGATAGATTAGCTATATTGCTGTTCTGTATCTAAATTAAACAACATTTGCAGCGATTCGATCGCCCGTCGTCGTGCTTCTATATCTTGCTGCGCTCGTAATTGAACCATTGGTTCGTTAATAATTTTATTAACAATTCCTCTAGTTAGAGCTTCGATAGTTTCTTGATGTTTTTCAGCAAATTCCGTACCCAAACGAGATAGTGCTTTTTCTAACTCTTGTTCGCGAATACTTTCTACTTTAGATCGCAAGCATTTAATTGTAGGTACTGCTTCGAGACTTTGCCACCAATTTTCAAAGTTTGTTATTTCTTCTTCTAATAAAGATTCGGCTTCACTTGCCATTTGACGACGAGCTTCTTGATTTTTCGCTACGACCTCTTTAAGATCGTCTACATTATATGCTGCCACATTTTCTAATTCATTGACATTGCGATCGATATTGCGAGGTACGGAAATATCGATCAACATTAAATGGCGCTCGAGGAGCAAATTACCTTCTAATTTAGCTCGATCCAAGATTGGCTCTGATGCTGCGGTACTAGTAAAAACAATATCCGATGCAGCGATCGCCCTTATCATATCTTCGAGAAGGTGAATTTTGAGATTAGCATCGGGAAACTTCTGTGCTAATTCTTCTGCTCTTCTAGAAGAGCGATTGACAATAGAGATCTTTGTTGCTCCTTTTGCCAAGAGATGTTGCACCAACAAGCGGGACATTTTCCCCGCACCGATAATAGTTATGCAGTAAGGGGATAAATCTTCAAGTTTCAAATGAGCTAATTCTACTGCTGCAGAGCTAATCGACACTGCTCCCGTCCCGATACTGGTTTCGCTGCGGACTCTTTTCCCTGCTGTGATTGCTTGTTTGAACAAGCGGTCTAATAATTTACCAATACCTTTGTATTTTTGTGCTTGTTTGTGGGTATTTTTGACTTGAGCTAATATTTGTCCTTCCCCTAATACCAGACTTTCTAACCCCGCACTTACTCGCATTAGATGGCGCAAAGCATCTTGATGTAGCAAGATAAATAGGTGTCGCCTTAGGTTATGTAAAATACTTTTACTTGTTTCCGAGAGGAAAAGAATAATCTCCCCTACTCCTTTTTCCGTTTCACTAATAACGGCATATATTTCTAGACGGTTACAAGTGCTGAGTACGGCTACTTCTTCTATATGAGGTAACTGTCGCAAATGGGCGATCGCGCTTTCTAGTTTAGCCTCTGGAATGCTTAATTTTTCCCGAATGTCTACTGGTGCTGTCTTATGGCTTAGACCCACAACTACAATATTCATGTGTTCTCCCAAGCTTGGCGTTTTAAATCTAGGCGGTTTGTGGTTTGGTCAAAAAAAAATCTAAATTACCGCTTAGGCTTTTAATTTTCTCAAGTTTACTCAATCGATCTTTTAGAAAAATCAAATGCCAAGTACCTTATTTCTAAGGCCGATCGGCACCTTATTAACCGATTTTTTTTCGGCTACAACATCCTAGCTTAACACCACTGCAACCACTCGTCTTGTATTGGTTAAAAGTATTTATTTTCAATAGCTAGGTATTTTGCTCCCTCAATTTACCCAAGTTGAGACGTTCTAGAGAACGTCTCTAAAAAAAGGAAATTTAATCCTTATCGTAATTGCAAGCTTTTAGTTTTCTCAAACATGTGTATGGTATCTACAAAGCGTGCGGTTTTTGATTGAGAAGAAATTACCAAGCTTTGAGTCCTGGCTCCTCCGTGGAAGAAGCGCACTCCTTCCATTAGGGTCCCTGGGGTAATTCCGCAAGCAGCAAAGAGAACAGTTTCTCCCCCAGCTAATTCTTCGGCATTATAAGCGCGATCGGGCTCTTCTATGCCCATTTCTTTAAGACGAGCAATATTCCCTTCTTTACTTTCCCCGATCAAGCCTGTTTTCACGATTTCTGGGTCGTAAATCAACTGTCCTTGGAAATGACCTCCCAAACAGCGCATTGCGGCTGCAGAAATCACTCCTTCTGGGGCAGCACCTATACCCATCAGTGCGTGGATATTGGTACCAGAAAAAGCACAAGATAGGGCTGCAGATACGTCCCCATCGCTAATTAATCTTACTCTTGCTCCTGCTGCACGGATTTCTGCAATTAGTTCCTTGTGACGAGAGCGATCCATGACCACTACTACTAATTCTTCAACGGCACGATTCATACACTCGGAAATAATTTTGAGATTTTCGGTAGCCGACTTGTTAATATCTACGTGATTTTTAGCTGCTGGTGGTGCGGCTAATTTTTTCATGTAAAAGTCGGGTGCAGCAAATAAACCGCCTTTTTCGGAAATTGCCAGTACAGCCATTGAACCAGGTTGTCCGTAAGCTACGAGGTTAGTCCCCTCGCAAGGATCTACAGCAATATCTATCTCTACTAGTTCGTCTGGGTTGCAATAACTTTTAGCATCTTCGCGAGTACAAATTCCCACTTCTTCACCAATATAGAGCATGGGAGCTTCGTCCCGTTCTCCTTCTCCGATGACGATGCGACCGCGCATGTAAATTTTATTCATTCTTTCGCGCATTGCTTCTACTGCAACTTGGTCGGCGGTATTTTTTTCTCCTTTCCCCATCCATTTCGCTGAGGCGATCGCTGCTTGTTCTACTACTTCAATAATTTCTAAACCTAGGGTGTTTTCCACGAAACTTTTCCTCCCAATTGCTTATTATGGTTGTTTTTTAGTTTTCGCACTATTTAAGCTTCACCTCAAAAGTCTATCAGAGATAGGGCTCTCCGAGATCGTCTTCCTGGCTATAATCTTCGATCGATTTTTTTAGGAACAGCAGATCTGGGAACGGGGAATAGGTTAAAAGGGAACAGGGAATAGGGAATAGGGAATAGGGAACAGAGCAATAAGTTGGAGATTTTACCCCAACTTATTGGAGACTAACCTAATAGGGAGCCTTGAACTACCGATCGCTGGAGGGAACAGAAAATAGAAACCCGCTCGTCTTTGGACTACATCGCTACTTCGCTCATGGGATTGGGATCTGACAACGGCGATCGCGACTTTCAGTAGATGGAAAAGTTTTTTTAGAGGCGATCTCCAAATTTTGATTTCTTAACCAATGAAAGTGTTAAAATATCCCTCTAGCATAATACAAATATATATTACAAATTAAATACTAAGGGTAAGGGTAGAAGTTGACAAAATTTTTTGATGCAAACAAACAAAAATAAATAAAATAGAAAAAAACTCGTTATTCAGTGGTCAAAAAGACAGTAACTCGCCAAAAAAAAAGCGGATAATTCGGCTGCTTAAATCAAATATTTAGACTATTACTATTATTCGGAGCTTTTTTAACAAGGTTCCTCAAATTTTCATGTTAAGCTTTCAGGTTGTTTTTTCCTAACAATTATAGATAACTTGTTTTTTAAAACCAAACATACTTAAAAAAGTATGTACTAGGATATAGCATGTCAGAACTTTATCTTAGGATATAGACCCTTGGGAAGATGTAACCTTTACTGCTTCTAATTTTCAAATGCTTTAGTTAAGATTGACCTTATGTTATTGAGTACTCGAATTCTTGTTCCCTTACTTGTGAGTTTTACAATTCCATTTGTAAGTGCATCTCAGGTATTACCTCAAACACCAGCATCTTCACCGAAGCTTCCCAGTACGGGATTGAAAACAACAGATGAGCTTTTGAATCAAGTATGCGATTTTTTGAAAGCCCAGAAATCCTTTACAGTGGAAATGGATATTACCTATGATAACGTGCTGGATTCAGGAGAAAAAGTGCAGTATGCTGCCTATCAAAGAATTTGGGTGCGTAAACCTAACCAACTGAGATCGGATTACACGGGTGACGAGCGCAACACAAGCTTTTATTACGATGGCAATTACTTGACATTGCAAGACACAGATCTGGATTTGTACGCTACCAAACCAGCAGCCCCCAGCATTGACGAATTAGTTAAAAATGTTGAGACCAAATATGGTTTCACTATTCCTATGTCTAATCTACTGGTGAGCGATCCCTGTGCTGCCGTAACTTCTGATATTCAAAAGTCTGTGTTTGTTGGCTCTAATATGGTAAACAGAGTTCCGGCATATCATCTTCTATTTACTGGGGAGGATGTAGATTGGCAAATATGGGTGAGCAAAGCTCAACAACCCCTACCCATGAAGGTTGCGATTACTTACAAAAACTTGCCCAATGCCCCACAATATACTGCTGTGCTATCGAAGTGGAACTTTGTTCCCAAGATTTCCGCTGACATATTTACCTTCGAGCCACCAGAAGGAGCAATTGGTATTGAGTTCCTGCCAGCCGAAAATGTCAGTGATGCCGCTGAGAACTAGTAAATACAGGAGTTAGATTATGAAAATTTCTTCATCTCAGTCTTTAGCTGTTCTCTTTACCTTACTTTTGTGTTCCAGTATATTTCCCCTCGATATTGCTTACGCCCAGCGTCGTGGTAGTGGAGCTCGCCGCAGTAACTTTCGTAGTGGTGGTGCTTCACCTCGCATCAACACTAATGTTAACTTGCAAAATCGGGGAAATATCAGATCTCCTTCTCAAAACCGCTCTCAGTTCCAGCAAACTCGGCAGGAGCGACAAGTGCAACGCACCGAACGCACAGATATTCGCCAAGGGGATCGACAAGGACAACGCACTGAACGCACAGATATTCGCCAAAGTGAGCGCACGGAACGCACCGATATTCGTCAAAGAGAAACTACTGAACGTCAGCGCAATCGACAAGATTTCGTAGATGACAATTATTACGGTGGTCGTTGGTCTGGTGGTGGTTGGTATGGTGGTGGCTACAGGGTTCCCCCTGGGTGGGGATGGGTCGGCTTTACAACCGGTTTAGTAGTTGGGGCTGCTGTCGCACAACTTCCGCCTTACTACAGCACAGTATATGTAGGTTCAACTACCTACATTTATTCAGATGGGATCTTTCTCCAACCCAGTGGCAGTTCTTATGTAGTTGTCAAACCTCCTGTAGGGGCGGTGGTAACTTATTTGCCAGAAGGATGTAAAAAGATTCAGACTAACAACACGTTATACTACAATTGTAGCGATATTTATTACCAGCCATTCTACCAGAATGGCAGTACTGTCTACAAGGTAGTCCGATTTTGATCTGAACTTTACTGAACTTTGTTTTAGGGCAATCTCCGCACTTCCAGGACGGAGAGGAGGTCAAAAAGCGAGATAAAATGATAAGACACTTGTAAAGCTTTAATATATTTAGATCCTCGTTAGATGAGTAAAGGAACACTATTTGACAAAGTTTGGGACTTACATTCAGTTGGTACATTGCCTTCTGGTCAAACTCAACTTTTTATTGGTTTGCACTTAATCCACGAAGTTACCAGTCCTCAAGCTTTCTCGATGCTAAGAGAGAGAGGACTCAAAGTGCTTTATCCACAAAGGACGATCGCCACAGTAGACCACATCGTACCCACAGAAAACCAAGCACGTCCTTTTGCCGATGTTTTGGCAGAAGAAATGATGCAAGCTTTGGAGCAAAATTGTCAAGAATTCGGCATCAGATTTTGTAATATAGGCTCTGGTAATCAAGGTATAGTTCACGTAATTGCTCCAGAGCAAGGTTTGACCCAGCCAGGAATGACCGTTGCTTGTGGAGACTCCCACACTTCCACTCACGGCGCTTTTGGCGCGATCGCTTTCGGTATCGGTACTTCCCAAGTTAGAGACGTTTTAGCCTCTCAAACCCTCTCTCTATCTAAACTCAAAGTCCGTAAAATCGAGGTCAACGGCAAGTTATCTCCTGGAGTTTACGCTAAAGACGTTATCTTACACGTCATCCGCAAATTAGGGGTAAAAGGAGGTGTGGGTTATGCTTACGAATATGCTGGCAGTACTTTTGAATCCATGAGTATGGAAGAACGAATGACTGCGTGTAATATGTCTATAGAAGGTGGGGCTCGTTGCGGTTACGTCAACCCCGACGAAGTAACCTACGAATACCTAAAAAATAGAGATTTTGCTCCCAAAGGCGAAGATTGGGACAGAGCGATCGCTTGGTGGAACAGTATCAAGAGCGACAAAGATGCAGTTTACGACGATATCGTTACTTTTGATGCTAGTGAAATTGAGCCGACAGTAACTTGGGGAATTACACCAGGACAGGGAATAGGTGTAAGTGAAAAGATTCCCACTGCTGAGAATTTACCCGCAAGCGAAAGAGAAATAGCCTCTCTAGCCTTCAACTACATGAAACTTAACCCAGGAAGCCCCATTAAAGGCACTCCCGTTGATGTTTGTTTTATCGGTAGTTGCACCAACGGAAGACTCAGCGACTTGCAAGAAGCCGCTAAATTTGCTAAGGGAAAACACGTAGCTCCAGGAGTCAAAGCATTTGTCGTCCCAGGTTCCGAAAGAGTGAAAAAACAAGCAGAAGCACTCGAACTCGATCGCATTTTTACAGATGCAGGGTTTGAGTGGCGAGAACCAGGATGTTCTATGTGTTTGGCAATGAATCCCGATAAATTAAAAGGCGATCAAATTAGTGCATCTTCTTCCAATCGTAATTTTAAAGGTCGTCAGGGATCGGCAACAGGACGCACTTTACTTATGAGTCCCGCTATGGTAGTAGCTGCTGCTATTAATGGGAAAGTTGCTGACGTACGCGAATTGCTTTGACAAAAGAAGAGGTAAGAGGGAAGAAGATCGAGCGACCAATTAGTAGGGGAATTATACCCCTACACTATTGTTGACCACATTAGGAAACTCTTACAAATGACTGACGAAGAGTTATTTTTCTTAAAAATAAAAGATAAAAAAATATTTTCACGTGAAATACCCAAAAACATTGATATGGATATAGACATAGCATTTTTCTATATGGAAAAAATAAAAAATCTTTTTAAATCTAATGAATGGAATGCAATTAAAGAAGCTAGAGAAGAAATTGTAGATGTAATAAGAGCCTATTTATAGAAAAAATTCAAAAATATAATGGCTTTACCGAACCGATAATGTAAAACTATTAGAAATAAGAGCCTACAAGCCTTATTGAATAAAGACTTCTAACCTCCCTCGAATAAAATTTTACTTCCACCAACTACGCTACATAGGGTGTAGTTTGAAAAAAGCAAACAGAAATTAAAGCTTTAAATATCTTAACCAATACCACATATCTTAACAGAGACAAATGTGGCATTCTCATATATATTTTAACTGCTAGTGCGGGCTGTTAACTATTTGTATTGCTGCACAAGGTTTTATTCGATCTAGTTCTTCTCCTTCTTTATTTAAAGTGTTATATAAGTCATATCTAAGTTGTAAATTCATCCAAAAATCTGGTGTGGTTTTAAAAAATTTAGAGAGTCTTAAAGCAGTGCTAGTAGTTATCCCGCGACGACCATTAATAATTTCATTTACTCTTTGATATGTAGTTAATATACCCTCAGCTAATTCTCTTTGATTTAGACCTAAAGGTTCTAAAAAGTCTTTTAGTAATACTTCACCTGGATGTGTTGGTTGTCTATTTGTTGGTACTCTGATCACTGTTAATTACCTTTGTTTGTTCACTTTAGTGGTAATCCACTATTTCTACTTGTTCAGCTCCACGCTCGATTATTTCCGTTTCCTGTTCTACCCAATAAAAACAAATACGATATCGATCGTTAATACGTATGCTATATTGTCCTGCTCGATTTCCTTTAAGTGCTTCTAATTTATTACCTGGTGGTACTAATAAATCTTGAAGGACTTGCGCTGAATCTAAAATATCTAGTTTACGAGCTGCTACGCCCCATATATTTTGTGGACAAGTCGATCGCGCTTCTTTAGTATCTTCACCATTAAATATGTCCTCTGTTCCTTTGTTCCTAAAGGTTTTAATCATTCATACTTTATTATAACGTTCTCCGTTTAATATGATATCAGGTATAATGTGTTATATGTTAGTAAGAGTTCTACTACTCACTACAATATAAAAATATTTCTCTTTAGCGGTGCGAGGCGCACAAAGAATGAGGAGTTTCCTTCGATCGCAGCGAGGTTAAAATAGAAGAAAAAATGTAAAGAAATACAAAAAAACATTTATGTCAAGCAATAAGGGGAGTAAAAGCAAGTCCCGCGTAGTAGTAGTAGGTGCGGGAATAGGCGGGTTAACTGCTGGAGCCTTACTCGCCCGTAGAGGATATGATGTACTAATATTAGACCAAGCGATCGTCCCTGGAGGATGCGCCTCTACTTTCAAACGTCGCGGTTTTATCTTCGACGTAGGAGCAACTCAAGTAGCAGGTTTGGAACCAGGGGGAATTCACAAGCGAATTTTTGACGAATTAGAAGTGGATCTTCCTCCTACTACTCCTTGCGATCCAGCTTGTGCGGTGTTTTTACCTGGAGAAAAACAACCGATTAATGTATGGCGCGATCGCGAAAAATGGGCAGTAGAAAGGCAAAAACAATTCCCAGGTAGCGAACCTTTTTGGCAATTAATGGGTAAGTTATTTGCTGCTAGTTGGAAGTTTCAAGCACGAGATCCCGTCCTACCACCCCGCAACCTCTGGGATTTATGGCATTTAGTTTCTTCAATACGTCTCGACACTTCCATTACCTTTCCCTTTACTTTCGCGACAGTTGGGGACGCATTGCGGTTGTATGGGGTTTATGGAGATAAGCGTCTCAAGACTTTTCTCGACATGCAACTCAAACTTTATTCCCAGGTAGATGCAGACGAAACCGCCTTATTATATGCAGCCACAGCCTTAGCAGTTTCTCAAGAACCCCAAGGATTATATCACTTGCAAGGCAGTATGCAAGTATTGAGCGATCGCCTGGTAGAAGCCCTAGAAAAATATGGCGGTAAACTATTAATGCGCCATACTGTAGAGAAAATAAATACAAAATCGGGAAAAGTTACTGGGGTAACTATTCGCGATCTAAAAACAGGGGAAGTTTGGACAGAAAATGCCGATCGAGTAGTTGCTAATGTTACTACTCAAAATTTAGTGCAGCTAGTTGAAACTGATTCGATCGCAAATTATCAACGTCGGGTTGATAAACTACCAGATGCTAGTGGTGCATTTGTAATTTATTTAGGAGTCGATCGCGCTGCCATTCCAGAAGGATGTCCCCCTCACCTACAATTTCTCTACGACTATAATGGCCCGATCGGCGAGAATAATTCCTTATTCGTCTCCGTAAGTAAAGCAGGAGACGGACGCGCACCAGAAGGAAAAGCTACAATTATTGCCTCTTCTTTTACAGACGCGCAAATGTGGTGGCAAGGAACTAAAGAAGAATACGATAAACTCAAACAAGAGTATACAAAAGAGGCGATCGAGCGTTTAGGAGAATATTTTAATCTGTCTCCAGAAAATATAATTCATCAAGAAACAGCCACTCCTCGAACATTTGCCCGCTTTACAGCACGCGATCGAGGTATAGTAGGAGGTATTGGGCAGAGAGTATCTACTTTTGGGCCTTTTGGCTTTGCTACTCGAACCCCAGTCAAACATCTCTGGTTAGTAGGCGATTCTACTCATCCAGGAGAGGGAACTGCTGGCGTTAGTTATTCTGCCCTTACCGTTGTCAGGCAAATAGAAGCTGCCAAATAGCTTCAACTGTAGGATGCCTCAAGTTAATATTATCAGTAAAACAATTACCAATTTAGAGAGGGAAACTTTTAACTTATGAACGACGCTACTTTTTTGCTAGGGAGTACCATATACAATTTTCTAAACATCTATATGGTGTTATTGATCGTTCGGATTCTACTTAGTTGGTTTCAAAGTGCTGGCTGGGCATACCAAATTATGTCTTTCTTGAGTCCGATTACCGATCCCTACCTCAACATTTTTCGCTCTATTATTCCCCCGTTGGGAGGAATAGATTTTTCCCCTATTTTAGCGTTTTTGGCACTCAGTTTCGTTCAGAACTTAGTTGCAGGATTATTCGCTAGCGGAACTGCAATGTATTAAACTTAAACGCCTATTTTAGTCATCATAGTAAAAGGGACGTACTCTACCAGCGAAGCCAGAGGCTTTGAATTGTTTGAGTTGTAAGGGTGTTGGTTGATTGGCTGCAACGCTGATCCTGATTTCAAAATCACTGACACCTGGAGGTACTTCAACAATTGTCCCTACCCGACCCCGATTTTGAAATACGGGGTTATTATTTGCGTCGTAGATCCTGCCGTATACGTCCGCATCGACTACGGGTTTACCAGAAGGATTTTTAGCTTTGCCCGTAATTATAAAGCAATTAGCAGCAATAACTTCCCCACTGGTAACGTTACCTTCTGCTAATTCAGGAGGACACTCTTTGTAATCAAGGTCGTATAACTTTATTTGAGTTAGCGCCAAAGCAGTAGGAGCAATTATCCAACTCATAATCGAGAAAATACAGCAAATGAGGGCGATAGTTGCGGAGCGAACTATTCTGGAGTTTCCCCAGAATAGGCCATAACACCAAGAATAAGTTTTTGATCGCATAGACAGCACTATCAAATTCACGTTAATTTTCAGCTTAGCGCGAATTCGCCACATAATAATATCAAACCACAAATGTTTCTCCCACTCGCTCCATTTATACTTAAAGTTAGCTACTAATATAATTTGAGTTTAAGTGAATAATTTGACCAAATTTACTAAAATAAGCCTTTTAGTTCCTGCTGGAGAGAATGTTCGCGAAACAGTTTCTTTTTACGAGAAACTGGGATTTAAAGTAATTCATACTGAAAAAGAACCACCCCGCTTAGCAGTTGTACAAAGGGACACAGCAGAATTTTTTTTGTGTCATCAAAATTATCAGCAATTAGGTCAACCAATTAATATTAGGATAATGGTAGACGATATCGAGCTATTTTATCGAGAATGTCTCGCACAAAATGTAATTGATTCCACAACTACAATACAAGAGCGACCTTGGGGTACAAAAGAACTTGAAATTGCTGCTCCAATGTCGGTAAATCTAGTTTTTTATACCTTTTTAAATTAACTAACAACAACTATCGAGATATAGAACTTTTAGAAAAAGTAGATTATACTTCTTTTTGGACTCCCTACGATTTTTTAATTGTTCCTCCAGAAAGTTCTTTATTAGGGATAGGAAAAGAAATAAAACTATCCGTATTTACTCACGGAATGATGGCCAGAGACGATCGCAGTTTCAAAGCGATCGGTAGAGTTTTAACGAGCTTCCCTCTTCCTTCTTTTAAGTATCTCGGCTTCTGATGCGTGAGATAATTATTCATTCAATAGTTTTCAATCAGTAAGAGATTTAAATCTCCTACTGATTGCTTTTTTGCTTCGTTTAACGAGTAACCAGTTTTGAATTAATTCAAGGAGTTATTATTAACTCTTTAACCTTATTTTAGACGAAGATGGCATCTTCATTGAGATAGTGCCGCCATTTAAAAGGTTGTTTGGAGTTCATGAAAGTGGATCGGACAATGAGTATTATTTATTTATTATATTGTAATACTCACTGACCTCATTTTTTGCGACAGAACCTTCAATCAAATTGACACTAGACCAAAATAATATCAGTGGCAACATTGAAGCTAATGACATTCTCTAAAGTTGCTATTTGCTGCGTTCCAAATAAGAGAGAGTTATTTGCTACGTTAAAGCGGAAATTATCAGTATTTGTTATGCTACCAAATCCGCTCTTACTAATTTGAATTCGATCGCCTTGTTGGCCAGCATTAAAGTCAGTGATAATATCAATTCCTTCACTGGCAGAATTAAAGACAAAGCGATCGGCACCTGCTCCTCCAGTTAAATTATCATTTCCAGTTCCTCCAGTTATAATATTATTCAAGGAATTTCCAATAATGTTATCGCTCTGGCTACCACCAACAACATTTTCTATTTCAATACCAAACGCAGAATCTATAACAAGAGACAGATTGGCATTAATTTTTTGTAGTCTATGGTTACTAAGATCAATATTGATACTTTGAGATGTTGTTTCTGAAAAGTTTAGTTCATCGTGACTATCGGGATTACGCTTAATTGGAGTGAATGATTCCCAAGTGTTAATAGAATCGTTCTGATTAATAGACCAATCGGTGTCTCCATGAGGTAAATTAGGATTTCCCGCTCGGAAATACTTGTTGTGAAAAGTTTTAAAAGCTACTGTTCCGTTAGCATTTGGTATGATTTCAAATGATTCCCAAGTGTTAATAGAATCGTTCTGATTAATAGACCAATCAGTGTCTCCTTCAGGTAAATTAGGATTCCCTGCTCGTAAATACTTGTTATGAAAAGTTTTAATGGCTACTTTTGTTCCGTTAGCATTTGGTATGATTTCAAATGATTCCCAAGTGTTAATAGAATCGTTCTGATTAATATTCCAATTAGTATCTCCATGAGGTAAATTAGGATTCCCTGCTCGTAAATACTTTTTATGAAAAGTTTTAAAAGCCATTCTAGTTTCAGAGATTCGATCAACTCCATTAGAGTAATCTGCATCAAAATAGTAAACGTCATTGCCAGTGCCACCCATTAACAGATCGTCACCCTGATGTCCTCTTAAAGTATCATCTCCATCGTCACCATAAAGGGTATCGTTATCTTGTTGACCCCACAGATCGTCATTCCCAGAACCTCCATAGAGTTTATCTCTACCTAGCCATCCACTTAAAGCATCATTTCCAGAACCGCCAACAAGACTATCATTTCCTTGCCGTCCATCTAAAATGTCGTTACCATCATTTCCTCGGAGAAGGTTATTGAACTGATTCCCTAATAATCTATCATCTAAACTTCCACCCACTGCATTTTCTATATCTACATAACTTTTTGAACCTAAAGTAGTACCTAAAGTCAAAGAAAGATGCTCATTAATTATCTGTTCTCCAGCAATATTAAGATCCAAGTTGATATTTTTTGTGGTGGTAACTGAAAAATCTAATGTATCTCTATCTCGATTTCGAGCTATGGGGGTAAATGTTTCCCAATCACCAAGATTACTAGATTGGCTCATAGTACGCACCCATCGCGCTTGAATATAAGAATTTGCTGTTTTGCCCCAATCACCCCAATGATTTTGTAATGCAATCTTTCCAGCACCGCGATCGATCAGTTTAAATTTTTCAAACTTATTCAGCGCATCTGCTTGATCCACTATAAGTAGAGTATTTGCTCGAAGATAACGATTATGAAAAGTTTGTAGTCCAATTTTGCCGTCACCAACATCAATAACTTGAAATTCTTCCCAAGTATCAATTTGATCTGATTGATAAGTGGTTCTTAGAGCATCAGCTCTAACATAAGTGTTATGGTGAGTCTTGAGGGCAATTGTGGTTTCGTTAATTGTGTCAGATCCTTGCTGGGTATCTGTATCAAATACATATAAATCGTCTGTATTTGTTCCTTTCCCTGAATGTGACTCGTTTCCAGTTGCTCTTAAGTCACCATATAAATATTCCAAAGCTTTGAGATCGTAAGACTCAGGACCAGTATTTACAGGAAGCTTGCTCTCATCCATCGCGGTGTTAGGGTTATCTTGTTTTGCACCACGGTAATATGACATCACTGTATTAAGACCGTTATCCTCGTTTGCGGGCAAAAAAGGTGAGTCTCCAGGTCCATCCCCATTGTAATCACCAGGATGTTTAAGACCCAAAGCATGTAAGGTTTCATGAACAAGAGTACTGTAATTTCCGCTTCCTGCTCCTTCTCCCCAATTGTGTTGGGGGTTTAAATGTACATCTCCACCTGTTTCCGAATTACTTGGATAATATGCATAGGCATAAGATGGTCCATCAGAAAGTAAATAGCGAAGTTGACCATAACTTTTTCCTGCATCTGAAACTTTGACAAAATCTACATTAACTAATGACTCGATATTTTTTAGAACATTTCGTATGTTAGATTTCGTTTGATTGCTAACTTCCCTAGGGTTTGTTTCCCCACCATAATAATCACCACCATCAAAAAAGCTATAAGTAATTCTGTTATTTGCCCATTTTGTACCCCCTAACAAAGCATCAATCTGATAATCTCCAGTAGAACGAGACACTCCAATAGCATCACCAGCAGCTTGCTCGATCTCCATAACCTGACCATCAAGGCTAATAGTAGCTTTATCATTCTCTGTCCGCAAAGCTGCTAACTCCCACTCAGTTAAAGTTTTACCCTGCACCAAGTTGGCAAAAATATTACCTTCATCTCCAGTAGTATCGGTCTTATTAATTGATGAATCAACAAAATGTCCGTATTCTTCTAATAAAACATCGGTAATTAGTGAAGAATTTCCACTATTTAAAAGCTCTTCAGCAATGTAAATCTTGCTAGTATCTGCTGAATATGCTCCGTTTGCTCCGTTGATTTCAGCCGAAGAACGAATTTCAATTTCTGGAAAAGAATCAAAAGTACCTGTTTGCCATTGCGTAATTAATAAAGAAACAGCTTGACGATCGTATTTGTCTCCAAAAGCCGTAGTAAGATTAGTTAGGAGTTCCTCTTTGAATGCAAAAGAAGTGAGTTGTTCTTTTGTAACTAAAATTGCTTTATTTAAAAGATTAGAGTAACTGTTTTGATTGTTCGTCATGGCTAAAATTCATTGGGTAATTTCCTGATTTATCTAGAGAATAACTATTGTTTTCAAATAGTGCATTTACTGTTTATGCATATTTAATTGCTGTTTTAGGTAGGGTCAATTGCACAAAAGTGCAAGCTATTAGCTAAAAAAAGAAAATTACCAAAAAAATCTTATCTTTTTCTAAAAAATAGTAATTAATTAGAAAAAATATGTTATGAGCAATTAGAAAAGTTGAAATGGACGATCGAGGGGATTTGCTGCCAGAACAAGAGTTTCACTATGTTCAATTCTCATAAATTTTGGTTTCGTCGCGGACTGGCGATCGTTTTTCTAATTAGTCTCACTCTCAACCTAGGTTTAGCTAATATTTCCGCTAACGGTTTCCATTTAGCATTAGTAAAAAGGGCAATAGCGACATCTTCTCATCCGAGGGAATTAGTGCAGCAAGGAGTAGAACTATATCAAACAGGAAATTTTCTAGGAGCGATCGACCGTTGGGAATCTGCTTTAAATATTTATCAAAATAGCAATAACCGCCCTCATGGTGCCATTGTCTGGGAAAACTTAGCTAGAGCATACCAGCAAATTGGTAAAATCGATCGAGCTATTGAGTCTCGCTCGAAAGCGATCGACTACTACCGTCAAGAAAAAGACCTAGCTAGAGTAGGAAGGATATCGATCGAACAGGCTCAAGCCTACACTCATCTGGGAATATATAAGCGATCGCTAACTCTCTTGTGTTCCCCCTCTGAGGAGGACTCAGAATGTCTTGCTGGGTCAGCTTTAGAAATTGCTCGCTCCACTGGCGATCGCCTTGCTGAAGCTGCTGCTGAGGGAAGTTTAGGGGATGTTTATCGTCTAAAAGGTTCTTACGATCGAGCCATAAAAGCCTTAGAAAATAGTTTAAAAATTGCACTAGAGATCGACAATAAATCTTATCAATCTTCGGCTTTGAATAGTTTAGGTAGTGTTTACGTCGGTCTAGCTCAAGTAAATTATCGCCGCGCTCGAGGAGCTGCAGAAATAGGAGATATCCACGATGCCGCTCGATTTCAACAGAGCGGACGCAATTACGATAATAAAGCGAGAAAATATTTTCAGCAAAGTTTAGATATCAGTAGTTCTCTAAATAATCGATCTGCACAACTAAAAACCCTTCTCAATTTAATTCGTCTCTATTACCGTATTAAAAAACTAAATTTAGCTGAGGATACTTTTAAAGAAGCTCTACCCTTGCTTAAAAGTCTGCCCGATTCTCGAAATAAAGTTTACGCTACGATCGATTTGGCTAATCTTTTACCACCTGTTATTTCGGTAGAGGATATTTCTTCTCCCACTCATTGCCAAAAACCAGAAGTTGACGAGCGAGCTGAAGAACTACTTAACCAAGCGATCGCCACTGCTAGTAGCCTTGAAGATTTTCGCGCACTCTCTTTCGGTCTGGGTGAATTAGGTCATCTCTACGAGTGTCGCCAAAACTACGATCGAGCCCTAAATCTTACCAGACGTGCTTTAAGAGCAGCAGATAAAAATTTTTATGCCAAAGACAGTTTATATCTGTGGGAATGGCAAACGGGACGGATTTTAAAAGCACAAAATCACAATAAAGAGGCGATCGCAGCCTACGATCGTGCGGTGAAAACTTTAGAGAAAATCCGCAGCGACATTCTTATTTCCAGTCGCGATCTGCAATTTGATTTTCGAGATAGAGTTGCTCCTGTTTATCGAGAATTAGCTAAGTTGAAACTAGATAGGTTTTCTGTTCCATCTATTTCACCAATTACTCGCACATCTGAAGTTAACTCAGCTTTGATTACAATCGACTCTCTGAGATTAGCAGAACTAGAAAACTATTTCGATAATAATTGTGTCTCAGAAGAGATCGACTCCAAAAATGTGACCCAGGTGCGAGAAAATTACACAGCAATTTTCAATCTAGTTATTTTTGCCGATCGCACCGCTATTTTGCTCACCCTTCCTAACGGAGAACGGAAATTAGGGTGGATCGATATCGATCGCGATCGCTTGCGAGAAGAAATAAACGAATTTCGTCGAGGTCTAGAAAGATTCCGAGACTTTGTTTACAATCCCCAACAGGCACAAAAACTCTACAATTGGATTATTCGTCCTTTTGAGGAGCAACTGCGCCAAAATAAGATAAAAACACTTGTTTTTGTCCCAGACGGAATTTTACGCAGCGTACCGATGGCAGCTCTTCACGACGGGAAACAATTTCTCATTCAAAAGTATGCCATTGCTACTACTCCCAGTCTTTCGGTCACTGTCGCTCGCTCCCCAGACCCTAAAAATATTAAAGCACTAGCTTTAGGTTTGACTAAAGTAGCGAGGGTGGAAGGTCGCACATTTCCCGCTCTCAATAATGTTAGGTCAGAGATCGAGGCGATCGAGAATCAATTTCCCTCTAGCACAGTACTTTTGAACGAAGATTTTACCCGCGATCGCCTGGAACGAGAACTCACTCAAACAGTTTATCCCATTATTCACATAGCTACTCACGGAGAGTTCAGCACCTTACCAGAAGATACTTTTTTAGTCACGGGAAATCAACAAAAATTAACTATTTCCCAGCTAGACGATCTCATCCGTAATATTAGTGGAGGGTCGCGATCGGTAGAACTGTTGGCACTTACAGCTTGCGAAACTGCTGTAGGCGACGAGCGTGCGGCTCTTGGTTTAGCTGGAGTAGGTGTGAGAGCTGGAGTCAGAAGTACTTTAGCTTCTCTGTGGTCGATTCAAGATGCACCCACTGCTAGTTTAGTATCTAAATTTTACGCTCGTCTGAGCCAAACCAATACGACTAAAGCAGAGTCTTTACAATTCGCTCAAAAAGCTGCGATCGAAGCTGGGGGAAGATATGCTCATCCTGCTTACTGGGCACCTTTTATTTTAATTGGGAACTGGAGATAATTGTTATTTAATTGCAGTTTAACAGTTATCAGTCAACAGTTATCAGTTAACCGCTCGCGAAGTGAGAAATAACTTATAGGCTATAACTGATAACTGATAACTGATTTAATCAATAGCACCTCTATATTCGATAATCTGTCTCAAACGATCGCCAGAGTGGTTTTCTGGGGTTGTTTTTGTTTCTTCCTCAATCTCAGCCAAATTCCCTAACAAAGCGGAAGCCTCTGAAGAAAGTTGGCCATTTCCACTACTTTCTAAAGCTGCTGTGAGGCGATCGTACCAGAAGCTAGATCCCGAAGAGGCACCTATCTCGACAACATCAATCTCTGCATTAGCCACCAAATCCCTCGAAGGTCGGTTAGGATTGCAAATAATTGCCACTTGCCAAATATATCTACGACCTACTTTTAGACCGAGTTGCTCTTTTGGCATAGAGAACTTCATAATTCCTGGAGAACTTTTTAGATCGACCGCGAAGATTGGTGTGGGTCGATCGAGAGATCGATCGTATTCGTAGATAGTAAATGTGAGGGGAAAAGATTGGGAATCTGGAATAAACCAAGCAAAACTCGGATGAGTAGAAGCTGTTTGTCCGACGTGAGATTGAGGAGCGAGTAATGTTAGGGGAATTTCTCGATCGAGATCGCATCCACCCCGACTACCTGCAGATTGTGTTTTCTCTTTCGGAGGAGGTCGATCGTCTGCGGGAGGCTTATATTCAGCCAATCCTACAGAGGTTGTACCTAAGAAAAAGAGAAGGAGCGAGCTACTGAATAATGCGATCGCAATATTTTTATTCATGAAAGTTCCTCCGAATGGCGAAACTGCTTCTTGTCCTTCAATTATTGACTTTTTTTGAGAATTTGTAAGTGAGAAAAAGTAATAAAAAGTATGGAAATTGAAAAGTCAAAAGTCAAAAGTTAAAAGTAATTTTAAGTTTTGTATTAAAATCGCCGACTTACAATATACTGGCCTATTAAACTCAAAGTTTGTCAGAATATTTTTTTACTTTTTACTTTTTACCAAAGGCCAAAATTTGCTCAGCAATGAAAAAGAAAAAGACTTTTGCATCGGCCAAGTTAACTCGCACACAGTTCCTCGTGGAGAAAGAGGCGATCGCTTAAATTTTCCACCTAGTTTAAGAGATAATTTTTTAGATTGCTTTGTTCCTTGACCTTCAAAGGAAAAGCTACCACCTCTTCCATTATCTTCAATTCTTAAAACGCACCACTGTCCTTCTTGAATTAAAAATACCTTAAGACGAGTTAAGCCAGTGGCATATTTACCCGCATTACACAAAGCTTCTTCGAGAAATCTACACAGTCCTCGCTTGTCTTCCGTCTTTAAATTTGGGTAGTCGATCGGATCGAATTTAGGAATGGTAACTTTTAGAGTTCTAAAACAAGGAAAGTTTCTTTCTAGAGTATGGCGGTAGACTTGATAGAGAAGTTCGTGAAGAGGAAGATTGAGATCTAACTTTACCCCTTCTCCCAAAAGAATACTGTCTTCAAAACTAACAGTTTCTTGTTCGAGGAATTTATAGACTTTTCTTAAATCCGTATCTACAGTATTCAATCTTGAAAGTAATTGTTCTGTTGGTAAATCTCCATCTCGAACATCTCTAATCAAAGATTTTAGAGTTTGTAGTGGGCCATTGTGAATATCTTCAAAAGTTCGTTCGATCGTCGATCGCTGAATACTAATTCTAGAGCGTAAAGCTAAGTCATATTGATAAAAACCAAATAAAACTAAGGCATTAACAACGAAAACTAACAAAGCTGGTACTACAGGAATCCACCAACCCCATCCCAATAATAGATAACTTACTCCCACAAGAGTTATACTACTGACAAATACAATGCTTAAGTTTTTTATAGGAGATTTAAAAATCCGACCGAGAATAATTCCCAGCACTCCCCAGCCGACTATCCACAAATAATCCCATACTTCCCACCAAGAGCGCAACAGAGGTCTATTATCCTCGATCGCGCTGAGGATTTGACTGACGGCGTGAGCGTGAACTTCTACCCCATATATTAAACCAGAGCCTGCATTAGTATCATCAATAGCAGAACTACTAAAAACATCCCCCACACTAGGTGCAGTCATACCAACTAGGACAACGCGATCGCGCGCCCAATTCGGGTCAAAATTGCCTGTTTCGAAGTCATTTAATGATATTGTTCTAAATGGTCTCGAACCGCTGCGAAAATTAAGCAATATCTGCACTCCACCATCATCTGCTCCTACGTAGCCTCCAGAATTAGGAAAAAAGCGAGGAAGTTCCACATTACCAAAGCGCACAGCGTAAGGATCGCGGATGCCATTTTCTAGAGTTATTCCTTCAACTGATAGATAAGCTTCTGCTAAACGCAGAGACAAAGAGAACTTGTATTCTCCAGAATTAGAAATTACTAAAAACATTCTTCTGAGAGAACCATCAGCATCGATCGTTACATCTGAAAAACCAATTTGTTCGGGAGCTAAAGCTAGTGGTGCAGAGAAGCGATCGGGCATGACTTTTTCAATTCCCACGATCTTTTTATTATTTTTAAAAACAGTGGCAAGTTCTTTATTTCCTGGTTCAACTGGTCGATCTCTAACCAGATCCAGACCAATAGCTCTAGGATTGTATTTCTGTAACTTTGTTATTATTTCGGCAATTTTCTCATCTGGTAAGGGATAAGAAGGAGCTTGGCTAATATCATTTTCGTCAATACCAATAATTAAGATTCGCTCGTCTATTGCTTCTGGAGATCGTAATTTAAGAAAGCGATCGAAAGCAAACCATTCCAAAGATTGCAACTGACCTGTTAAGCGACCGACAATGACCGTCATTATAATTATCAGTCCTGGCAGCCATCCTACAGACCAAAGAGAAATTTTCTCTTGCCATTGTTTTTTTCGATGAGACCGCACAATATTCTTTGATTCTCCTCAATCTATTAAACCTTCTTCTCTAGCTCTTATTTGAGTTTGAATGCGAATATTTTTACCTGCTTCGGGATATACCCCCAAAGTGTCTTGAATCTTAGTCCAATAATTGCGAACTGTGCGCTCAGATATCTGCATTCGTCTAGCAATTTCTTTATCTTGTAATCCTTCTTCAAAAGCCAGAGAAAGTAAAGTAAGCCACTCCTGTTTGACTTCTAATCCTTTGAGCTTTCCTCTGATATCTTTGGTATGAGTTAATCCTTGGATAGCCCAATCTACTCTAGTTAACATTTCCTGACTAGAAATACTCTTATCTGCTACTGTAAACCCTCCTTGATGGGCATCGATATCCAGTTTAATCCGCACTAATGCCTCTACATAAGTACTTTGTACGACTAAATTTAGAGTTGGATAATCTTTCATTAAAGTTTTTAATAATTTAATACCAGTATCGACGCGAGCATTTTCCCCAGGCTTTTCTGGAATTGAGAGATCGGTGACCACCAATTCGGGTTGGTTTATTTCCATTTGCTCGATCGCTTTTTGCGCAGTTAAAGCGGTGAATATTTTCGCATCAGGATATTGCTTTTTCAGTATGTCGAGAGTTCCATTTAATACTATTTCGTGGTCGTCAACTACAAGAAATTTGGTCTGATTCGACGTTTCTGATAAAACTTTGCTCATGGTTAATATTGCGATCGTAGCCGAGCAATACGGCACTATTTTTTAATTTTTCTTCTTGAAGAAATATAACCAGAAACAAGTGCAAGTGAGTCAAACCAATATCAAAAAATTCAAATTGGTTAGAGGTTCGAGATGATAAACTATCCCAAGCGCCTTCCTCTGTCCGCTAACCGCCCTAAAAAAATTAATGATTAACTATAGTAAGCTGGCAATAGTTTTTTCTTTTAGCTGTTCGTTGTTATTTTCTAATTCTGTGACTGCACAGCTAGCACCAGATCGCACTTTAGGATCGGAAAGTACCAGAGTTAGGCGCAACGTAAATATAAGAGGGTACAATAGCGATCTCGGAGAGATCCGCGAAGCGGTGCGTATTGATGGGGGTGCGATAAGAGGAAAGAATTTATTTCACAGTTTTCGGGAATTCAATGTGGGACGAGGGAGAGGAGTATATTTCACGAATCCAACAGGAGTTGAGAATATTCTCACCCGCGTAACTGGAAGAAATCCCTCGAATATTCTGGGAAGATTAGGGGTATTAGGGGGAGCCAATCTATTTCTGATTAATCCCAATGGTATTTTATTTGGCAAAGATGCTACTTTAGACCTGCGCGGTTCATTTTACGCCACAACAGCAGATGGGATAAAGTTGGGAGAAAATGGTGTATTTAGTGCGAGTGACCCTCCTAATAGTAATTTGCTGACGGTGCAGCCAGGGGCGTTGTTTCACAATGCCATGAGGAATTATTTAGCAACAATTGAAAATCGAGGAAATCTCAGCGCACAGGGAAATCTATTTTTATCTGCCGATCGACTTAATTTACAAGGACAGCTTTTTGCGGGAGAAAATCTGATTTTGCAAGCAAGAGAGACCCTGAAAATCGGAGATAGTCTCACCCAAGCGTTTATCGCCACAGCAAGAGAAAATCTCATCGTCGAGGGTCAGGAGACATTAAATATTTTAGCTTTGAATCATCCCCGCAGTGGTCTATTTTCTGGAGGAGATATGGTGTTGCGAAGCGCAAATACCATAGTAGGAGATGGCTATTACTGGAGTGGGGGCAATTTTAGCATCGAGCAATTAGATCGAAGTTTTGGAAATTGGTCGAGTATCAAAGATCCAATTATTCGCTCCATAGGAGATGTAGTTTTTAATGAATATACAGGAGGGTCACTACAGATTATCGCTGGGGGAAGTGTGAATGTTCCAGGTATTATTACTATAGTAAGTCCAGAGCCATTCACTTCTATCCCAACTCAAGTAACTCTCTCAGATGGAACAGAGATATCTCTTGACAGGAGTACTAGACCAACTGTTGACATACGTGCAGGAGTAGACCCAAATCAAATTGATTTTAATGTTCCTATATCTAACAATCTTTTAGCTCAAATTATTACCTCCGATCGCGCTACAAGTGCGGATATAAATATAGGAGGTATTGTGATGTTGGGTGAAAATGCCGCAAATGGAACGGTATTGTTAACTAATCAGTACCGACCATTACTCTCATTGCCAGGTGGAGATATTAGAGTAGGAGCAATTATTACAACCGATCGCCTGTCTGAAGTTTTAAGTCAGCCGCAATTAAGTAAGGTTTTCCAACTTCCTCCAGGAGTGAATCCAGATTTTAATGGAGACGGGGGGGATGTAATTATTGATTCGAGAAATAGTATTCAATCTCTACTAAATCCAATTTCACGACAAAAGTTTAGCTTTATAAATACGAGTTCGGCTTCTGGAAATTCTGGAGATATAACTCTTCTTGCCAAAGATAATATTTCTGCGACTAATAGTTTTATTTTAGGCGATACATTTGGCGCAGGTCAAAGTGGAAATATTACTATTAAAGCTAGCTCAATAGAACTGATTGACAGCACGGTAGCTTCTAATATTCGAGAAAGTGGGGCAGGAAACGGTGGCAATATATCGATCTACACAGAGAAACTAAGACTTAATGGAAATACCTTTATATCAACTGCTAACTTTAGTGCTAACGAGAATAGTATTGGAGGAGATATTACTATCTCTGCAACAGAGTTACTAGAGTTTATTGGCACTCAAAAGAACCCAGGGCAAACTATTGCTGAGGGTGTTCAGAAAGGAGACTTTAGTCTATCCGATATCAGCAGTTTTATCACTACTGTTACTAGTGATAATGGGTTAGGTGGCGACCTAACAATTAATGCTGGAAAATTGATTGCTCAAAGAGCAATAATCAGCACTGGTACCTTAAATGGGGGAAATGGAGGTAAATTAAACGTAAATGCAACTGAAAAAATTGAGTTAATTAATGCTGTTCTATTTTCTCCTGCTGCGAGGGCAGGAAATGCACAAGATGCCACGATTAATACGAGGAAATTGATTGTTCGGGATGGCTCGCAAATAACTACGAATACCTTTGGTGATGGAAATGCAGGTGATATGTTTATAACTGCAACAGAGTCAGTAGAATTATCATCCTCATTGGTAAATAATCTGTTTCCCAGTGGCTTATTTGCCAGCACGATCGGCGGAACAGGAGATGCAGGCAACATAATTATTAACACGGGACGTTTGATTGTGCAAGATGGAACGTCAATTAATACTCTTACTGGTTCCCTTAGCCAAGACACTATTTTCGAGCTTTCAAACATTGGAGGTCAAGCGGGAAATATTGTTATCGACGCCAGAGAATCTGTTGTGCTAAGTGGCTCTACCAAAATCAGCGGTGCAAGGGACTCATTAGCCCGCCCTAGCATAATAACTGCTTCTACTTCAAGCAAATACCCTGGTGGCAATATACAAATAACAACGGGAAAGTTTATTCTTCAGGGAGGGGCACAGGTATCAACTGCTAGTTTTTTCACAGGAAATCCAGGAGAGTTGAGGATTATTGCTGATGAAATAGATTTGACAGGTGCTGAGGTACGATTATTACCTGACTATATACAAAGCAGTGGTTTGTTTGCTTTGGCTGCAGAAACTTCTACAAGTACTGGGAGTACTATTATCCTCGATTCCCAAAGTATAATCATTCGAGATGGTGCCAGAATTGCGGTTGACAGTCAGGGTTCTGGAATCGCGGGTAATATTAACTTAACCTCAGATTCTCTTACCCTCGATCGTCGTGGAACCATTTCAGCAGAAACAAATAGCGATCGGGGCGGAAATATCACGATCGATCTGGGCGATCGATTAATATTACGACGCAACAGTATCATTTCCACAACTGCTGGCTTAGAAGGAGGAAGGGGAAATGGCGGTAACGTCACCATCAACACTCCTTCGATCGTCGCTTTCCCCAGAAATAACCAAATTATTTCTAAAGCTTTTGAGGGGAATGGCGGCAAGATTAACATTAGCACTAATGCTATTTTAGGCTATCCTCAATATCTAACTATCGATGCTTCTTCACAACGAGGCATCGACGGCACAATTACTTTTAATAACCTAGAAACCGATCTCAATTCTAATCTCACCAAATTATCGGAAAATGTTATTAATACTGAAAATATAATAGCCAGCAGTTGTTTGCGAAGGAGCCGAGCGAAAAAAAGTACTTTTATTGTCTCTGGAGCAGGAGGATTACCGCAACGACCCAACTCCTTATATATCTCGGATTTCCCGACAGGAGAGGTGCGCTCGATTCCCATTTCAACAGATGCTTTAGAACCAAGCATTGACAAAAAAGCGGTTGTTGTGGTAAGCAAAAAACCTGAAAATGAACCAGTGGTAATTCGACAAGCGCGAGGTTGGATTAAAAAACCAGATGGTACTATAGTTCTGACTGCTTATCCTACAGAGGGAACGTCTCCTTCTCCTTCGGTAAATCGCTCTGATTGCTCGACTAATTGACAATTCTCATTCTCGCCGTTAACCGCTAATCGCGGTTAACGGCGAGAGTATGTCAATGAGTAAGGATTAGTTAGGGTTAGTAGGAGGTAAACAACTGGATTGATTTGTAGGAACTAACAAAAGTTGAGGGTGAACTAGCTGATATCCTGCTGCTTTGATCTTTTGATTGCTAATTCTTACACTCTTACCTTTAAGGCTGGGTTTGGAGGGATCCCACTGTACAGGTGGCAGACCGTACCGCGAACAGACTAGCTCGACCTGTTTTTTGAGCGTAAGCTGGCTGTCATCAACTAAATTGTAAATTCCTTCCAGTTTGTTTAAGCGGGCAAACTCAATCGCCCCAACGATATCATCGCGGTGAATCCAATTGATGAAGCGTTCGCCTCTTCCTGCTAAGGTCATGCCAGCTAAACCGCCAAACATCTTGATTAACTCTCGACCAGGACCATAAATACCTCCCAGGCGTAGAACACAGACCCTTTGGTTCTCGTTAGCTGCCTGCAGCAAGATTTTCTCAGCCTCACAAATGACCTGGCTTTTACGCTCCTCTGGGGCAACTAGGGAACTCTCATCGACCCACTCTCCCTGCCGATCTCCATACACGGAGGAACTACTCAGATAGATGATTTGCTTTACTGTAGGAGTTTGGTTCAATACCTGGGCCAAATTCCAGGCCGTGGGGAGGTAAGTGCTTTCATAAATTTCTTCATTTACCGCTTTAGATCCAATGGGCGCAACACTAACCACCACAGCATCTCGCTCTTGGAACAGGGACTGCACAGCATTAGCATCATCTCCTTTCATTAGGATTACCTGGGAAGTGACTTCCGAAAGTGAAACCACACGTTGGCGGCTAGTTGTCGTTCCAGTTACGAAGTGTCCTTGCTTTTGCCAATATTTAGCCAATGCGCTTCCTACATAGCCACAACCGAGAATAGCTAAATTATTCTCATAGAGAGGACGTTGCTGAGACTGCTGTCGCAATAGTTTTTCTAGGTGAGCAGCCCGATCTACCTCAGAGAGATTTTGGTTAAAATAGCTATTTCTGTTAATGGAGTTTTGCATTGTGGTAGTAGTAGAGGTTGATTTGTATTTGGGATATTAGAAATTTTGCGAGTTAAGGGGTTAGGGTTTTGACTTTTCTAATATAACAAAAGTTTAAGCGATTCATTAATATTTGTTGCAAAAACTTGACATCATCATTATTTAGATATTTTAGAAAGTATCTAAATAAAGTAGTGATTCCCATGTAGTGGAAATTTGTCGATCGCCTATTTATTAGTACATAAATTCTAGTTAATACCCTTCGATCGAGTTTCTTAAAATTCAAGCTCTATCCAAAGTTCTCAAAGTTTGCTGCAAAACTTGAGCATTAGCTGATTTAAGAAAATCACTATCTTTTTTAGCTGCAGTTAAATACTTGGCTTGTTGTGAAACGAGATCCTTACTTTTTTTTTCGATAATCATCTTTTTCATTCCATTTCTGATTTTCAATATATTTTTTAACTACTTCTATAGGTGCGCCACCAACTGTAGAGACGAAATAACTATTAGTCCATAAACTAGGCAATCTACTTTTAAGCCAAGGGAATTCTTGTCTTAAAAATCTCGAAGATCTTCCTTTAATTCTTTTGATAGCTTTATGAACGCCAAATTGCGGATCTACCTCTATTAGTATATGTACGTGGTCTGGCATTATCTCTAACTCTAGAATTTCGCATTCCATATCGTTTGCAGTTTCATAAATAATTTCCTTTAATCTCGTATCTACTCCATTCTTTAAGACTGAACGACGATATTTAGGACAAAAAACTACATGATATTTACAAGAGTAAACGATATTATTGTTACTTTTATATTTCACTCTCTTGCATTAGATAGTATATGCCTGTATAATAGCAAATATCGCTATAACTAGAGAAAATATGGCGCGAAGATCGGCATCACCTAGTTTTATTACAGAAATTCCTCTTCAGACAAGTTTAGTAGAGGAAAAGGTGCTGCTGTCGCGACTCGAAGCTGGACGACAACTATATAATGCTTGCTTAGGTGAAGCGATGCGGCGAGTACGATTAATGCGTCAAAGCAAGCTACCTAAAAAAGCAAGAAAGTTACCGAAAGACAGTAAAGAGAGAACCTCTTTATTTAAATTCGTCAACCAGCAATATTGCTACTCTGAATATGCTTTACATAGTTACGCTAAACATATTCGAGCATCATGGATAGGAGAACATATCGATGCTAACACAGCTCAAACTCTAGCTACTCGTGCTTTTACCGCTTCTCAAAAAGTTTTATTCGGGAAAGCAAGGAGAGTTAGGTTTAAAGGTAAAAATCAGCTAGATTCGGTTGAAGGAAAAAGTAACAAACAAGGCATACGTTGGAAGAACGAACGGGTTATTTGGAGTCAGCTAGAAATAACCCCCTTAATTACAAAGAACGATCCAGTTATTCTGCATGGACTTAACAGTAAAATCAAATATGTTCGTCTAGTAAGACGAAAAATGAATGGTAAAAATAGGTTCTACGTTCAATTAGTTTGTGAAGGATTTCCTTATCAAAAAACCATTAATTTTAGTGGGAATGAAACTATTGGTTTGGACTTAGGCCCGTCTACAATTGCTATTGTTGGTAAAACCCAGGCAAAATTAACTGAATTCGCTCCAGAACTTGATTTAAATCAAAAATATAGTGGAGCTAGAGAGAAAAAGCCTTTATCCCAAAGAGTTCATAGTTGTAATTGTGGTGTAATCAGCCAAAGAGATTTATACTCCGCGTATTTGGCTCGTTTTGTCGATGATAATCGCTTGCAAGCAGATCTGGCTCAAAAAGCTTGGTCGGGGGCGGAACTGCTCCTGCGGACGGCTTGGCAACAGGCGATCGAACAAACTAACCAGCAATTAGATGGTCGAGTACCTTCTTCCTTTGGCAAAATTCCCCCAGAGTTAGAGTTGGTCGTCCCGAAGGTAATAGGTACTACTGAGAGTTTGGATGATGTATCTATCAGCAATGATGGAGAGAGCCAAATAAAGGTAGTTAACCAATTTACTAACCATGCCTCTGGTGGTGGGTGTTATGAACCCCCTCCCTGCCTTGAACGACTGATAAGGAGTGGAAGGCTTCAACTACTAAGACCAAATCTCGCGATTATGGTCTTAGATTGTCGAGATTCAGCTTGACAACGTAAGTGTTGAATAGGTCATTAGAGCTTAATCTTGGTACAGACTTCCGAGTATTTTCCTAGCTCGGACAAACTCTA
>JASJDA010000417.1 GCA_030065755.1 Prochloraceae cyanobacterium
GAATTGTTTAATTTTAGCTCAACTTTAATCGCGTACATATTAGCCTTGGCTGATTCTTTAACTCGATATCTTAAAACTTGTCCACTATAGAGAACTATGAGTAATTATAGATAAGTTTTTGACCGCTTATAGTTGCTCTTTTTGGATGCAGGAACTACATAATTATTTGGGTTTACCTCCCGATACTCCTGGTCGTTCCCTTCTCAGACAGAGTAAAGAACATTATCTTTCTCTGGGTGGGGATTTACTAGATGCTTTTGTAGAAGAAGTAATTGATGAAGGGGAAACGTTAGCGGTGCGCGTTAAAGTAGGTCGCCAAAATAGCGAGTACCACACTTTCCGCACCAAGTATTTAATTGCTGCTAGTGGCATAATTGACTATCTTCCCGTGTTAGAAAATATGCGTAATGTCTATGACTATGCAGCCAGAGGAACTGATACTCGACCTGTACCGCACATTAATTCGAGTAATTCCCCCTTTGTTTGACTTGCTTCGTTGAGAAAGAAAGGAATGTCGAGCTGAGTTCGGACAAAAGTGTCGTATATATCTGCAATTTGGTCGTATTTTATGTATTCTGACATAATATCTTTATTTAATCCAGTCAGACTTTTGCTTAATCGCGATTACGTCTTTAAAAAAGATCGATTAGTAAGCTCCTATTAGATAAATAGGCATCAACTGTTTCTCTCGTTCAGCAGCTTCCGATTATTAACCACTAACTAAATCCTTAACTTACAGAAGCTTTATTCTTTGCAGTAGAGACCGATCGCCCTCCCAAACTCTGGAAATAAGCACCGCCAATAATGAGTAAAAACATGACGTAACCGATCGCCTGCACTAAATAAAGATTTTCTCGGTAGCCAAACAAAGACTTGAGAATAATACCTGGAAATTCTCTATCTGGGAGAAATGCAGAAGTATCCCAAACTTGCGGACCTAAAATACAAGAACCACCGCTAGTGTGGCATAAATAGGCATAGTGGAAGTCCAGTTGAGACAACATGACGATCGCTCCGTCAAAATGCTTTAATGCACTCATAACTAAACCGCCCACAATTAAGATTAAGAAAATTCCCATCACCTGGAAAAATAGGCGGATATCGATCTTGACTCCCCATCTAAACAGTAAAAAGCCTAATGCAGCTGCTGAGACTAAGCCAGCGATCGCTCCCAATGCAGGAAAAGTCCATCCTTCCTGAAACTTGGCAAGAATAAACAAAACCGTTTCAAAGCCTTCGCGCAAAACGGCGATGAAAATGAGGATAAATATCGCCTTACCTGCATTTCTATTGGCTTTCAAAGCAGTGCTAATTGCTCCTTCTACATCTGACTTTATCGACTTGGCTTGTTGGGTCATCCAGATTAACATCCAGCTGAGCATGGCGATCGCTACTACGCCGAATAAACCTTCTAAAACCTCTTTAAGTATTGGAGTGTAAAGTCCGTCAGAAGTTTCTAATCCTTGAAGAACTCCGCCAAGAAACAAACCTAACATAATACTGGCAAAAATTCCGCCACCAATACCCAGGTAGACCCAGCGATAAAGATTGGTTTGTTGAGCTTTATTCAAGCACGCTAGTACAATTCCTACTACCAGCGCTGCTTCAAATCCTTCTCGTAAGGTAACCACAAAAGTTGGTAATGTCGCACTTAAATTCATAAATCTTAAAACAAGAATCACCTAATACGATCTTAATTAGGGTTTGCGGAAAAAGTAATAAAAAGTCAAGAGAAAGCAATTGTTTTTTCAACCGCTTTTATTTATCTTTTACTTCACTATCGACTTCATTTTTTCTTTGATACCAAACTCGAATAAATTGATATAAAAAAGGTTCCTTTGCCATAAAACGAGTTAGTTGACTATCGTTCTCTCCTAATTCGACTGTCTCAATATTAATGATTTTTGCTTCATTTTCTTTTGTCCACTGTTCGACTTTTTTAAGTAATGAATTGCAGGTTTCATATTTATCGTCAGCGGCAAAACTTTTTTGTTCAATTCGTTCAGGAAAAAAATCTTTGAAATCAATCATGAAAAAATCTCCGCGCGTTGGAAACTTCGCGTCTTTAGACCGAAGAGGAAAACGAGTAGCGGTTTTAATCGCAGTCCCCGTGCATATGTATTTATTTTTATTAGGGAAGTCCTTATATAGCAGTTAAGTTATAAACGAAGTAAATAAGTTATCGTCAAAGGACTTCCATAATAAAAATAGAATCATTGTAACCCTTTCGGGGAGAGGGAAATTGTTGTATCCCTCAAAAACTCCCATTGCTGGGGTAAAGTTAGCCTCGCTAATGTTATTGGTCGGTACTATCCCAAAAGCACTGTCTTACCCCGAAGGATGTATTTATTTTTATTAGGGAAGTCCTCAGTAGCAGTTAAGTTAATTACCGCAGCAGACAAGTTATCGTAAAAGGACTTCCCTAATAAAAATGAACTCATTGTAACCCCCTCGTAAAACTGTTTAACTTTTGAGTTCTAGAGCTTGGAACTGGCACGCATCCCAAGGTAGGAACTTTAACTCTTGCCAATAACGTAGTCAGTTAAGACTTAAGCTGGTCAGCTAACTGAAGAGGAGGCACGAAGCCCCGCTACTTCAGTGCGGGGTGCTGACAAGATTTATCCTTAAATCTTCTCCTGAGTATCTGCAAAGTTATTCGCCAGAGATAATACTAGATAACTCTACTCCGAGCGCGTCAAGTTTTTTTCATTTTTTAGTAATTTTAAACAAAATTTGTTTGTTAGAAATAAAATTTCTTGCGCTCTTTAGTTTGATTTAAGCTGTGGTTCGATCGCAATTGAGATTCCTACTAAGCGAGCTCTCGCCTCCGTACCTCTAAATAAACCAACAAAGCATTAATATCAGCAGGATTTACTCCACCAATGCGAGAAGCTTAACCCACTGTTAGTGGGTTAACTTTTGTTAATTTTTCTCGCGTTTATTTGCCAAGCAAAGCTTGGAGGAAGTTATTGATCATTTTATCAATTCACGCGCTCTCAATTCCAATCACCATAATTTTGGGTCTGAAGCCCCGTCCTAGAAGGACGGCTTTTTTATCTTGATGATTTAATATTAATAGTTACTGATATTTTTTAATCAGCTTATTTACATCTTGATAATCTTTTTCTTGTTCGAGTTGTTGATATATTTTGGCAGCTTGCTTCCAATCTGCCAAAGCTTCATCTTTTTTTCCTAAGTTGAATTGAGCAACCCCTCGATTGTAGTAAGCATTGGGGTAATTAGAATCGAGACGAATAGCTTCGTCATAGTCTGCGATCGCTTTTTCATAATCTTTCATACTTGAGCGAGCGATGCCTCTATTATTGTATGCTTTAGCATATTTAGGATTTAAATTAATAGCTATACTGTAATCTTGAAGTGCTTCTTTTGTATTGCCCGAACTATAGCGAGCATTACCTCGGTTGTAATAGGCGATCGCCAATCTAGGATTAATCTCAATAGCTTTATTGTAGTCCTCGAGCGCTTGCTCTTTATTACCCATACTCAAGTGAGTAAAACCTCGATTGTTATATGCTAAGTCATATCTAGGTTGGATGCTAATAGCTTGATTATAATCTTCTAAGGCTCCCTCTTTTTCTCCTAATTTGTAGCGAAAATTAGCCCGATAGTAGTAACCTAATGGCCATTTAGGATTGATACTAATAACTTTATTGTAGTCTTTTAGAGCTGCTTGTTTATCTCCCAATTCATAGTTAATGATGGCGCGATTAATGTAGGCTTGGATCAATTTTGGTGCTAAGCTAATAGTTTTATTATAATCTTCTAGCGCCGCTTGTTTATCTCCTGATTTATAGTAAGCAGCGGCTCGGTAGTAGTAAGGCCAGAATACTTGGGGATGTATCTCAATAACTTTCTCGTATTCTTTTAGGGCTGCTTCTTCTTTTCCTAGACTGTAATAGATAATAGATAGATTAATATAGGGTCTGATAAATTTTGGATAAAGGCGAATAGCTTCGTTATAATCTTCAATAGCTTTTTCTTTATTTCCTAACCGCTCGTAAGCAATACCTCTGTTAAAGTAACCTAATATAAATTTAGGATTGAGAGTGAGTGTTCGGCTGTAGTCTTCGATCGCTCCCTGTGTATCGCCCGAATAATAACGAGCAACACCTCGATTGTTAATAGCTTTGATGAAGCCTGAATTTTGTTCAATAGCTTTAGTATAAGCTTCTATGGCTTGTTGATATTGTTTAGCTCTATATTTAATATTACCTTGATTATAATAAGATATTGGTGTGTTAGCTTGTTGTTGAGTTATGATATATTCATTCTTTTCAAAAGCTCTTTTTTCTTTACTAGTTCCTACAGTATCGGAAGAATTTCCTACCACTATAGTTGGTATTGTCGGAAATAGTAAAATTAAAAACAAAACTAAGCTATTTTTTCTAGTAAGTATTTTGATCATTTTTCTGCAAACTTGATATATACAGCTTACATATAAAGTTTATTCAATTTTTCTTATTAGTATTTTAAGTGAATACTCCCACTCATGATGCGATCGCATTCATGAGGGGCATCTTTATCCCAGAGAACAGATAAAGTAGCAGGCATTCTCTGCTTGTCTGAGGAACTTTTGCCACCAGACAACCGCCCGTCATTTCTGCGGGTCAGCTTAAGCTTATATGCTATGTATCGAGCAGCGATATTGTAAGAAGCAGATAAGTCAGCGTTATACTGCTTGCCCGATGCAAAAGTAGCTTCTGAGTAGTTAGATTTATTTCGCTTTACTTTTCCTGACCCGTCATAAGCCCAAGAAGAAGTTCCTCGCGCATAAACTTTCTCGATTTTGCCACCGACCTCTTGAAATTTTTGTTCGGTTAATAAAACCAAACGTCGATGCAACCAACCGTGAAATCTTTGTCTAAGAGACGATCTTTTTTTACCCCCAGTAGGTCGCCATCCTTTTAACTGCTCGAAAACAATAACCGATGCTCCATTATTAATCGCAAAGTTAACGATTTTTCGCGATATTTGATGAGTGATATTCACATTAATTTGTCGAGCTTTGCGGTAGTTATCTTTAGCAAAACCTCGATGTAGCTTTTTAGTTAGCCTAGCTTTTCGACTAACTAGAAGCCAGTGCTTATCTCTACGGTCTATGTCGGCGGCTGGATGGAAGAATTTCCTAGCCGTCACAGTGCCGCTTTTTGTGACAATACTTGCAGTAGCTAAAGTGTTAATCCCAATATCAATGGCACATACTTTTTCTCCCTCTAGTTTCTCTGGTTTTAAATTAAATGGAACTGATAAGTGAACGCTTTTATTTTTAACTATTAGTTGTGGCGATAATTGTTGAGAATGTCCTAATAAATGACGGTTTCTTTTCGTCTTAATCGGCACTTTAACCCAGACCCAATCCCTACCGTTCCAAACTTTTATCTCTGCATTATCGAAGTTAATATCGTACTTAATGGAGTTACCTTTATAAAGGGATGGATAGCATCCAGCATCAGGATTAAATAAAAGTGAACGAGCATCTCTTCGATTTCGTCGTCCATCTTGCCAGTCTCGATATCGAGACAAATAAGAACTAACTTGACCACAGACAAACTCTATTGCTGCTCGCCGCAGATAAGAAGGAAATTTGTAGAAGTTGTTTTGAAAATACTTATATTTGGGATTGGGATTTTTCGCTGTTTTATGAATGAGCTTTTCTATTGTTTTGCAACGAGAAGAACTCTCAGCTATTTGCCGCCAATGTCCCATAACTACGTAACTTAGGGCGCGGCAAAAACGCCGATATTCTCGTATCGTCATCTCCAGATACTCTTTAACTTCTGGCGATGGCGACAAATACCACTTATCTGTGCGTACAATAGAATTACTCATAATTCATATAATAGTTTATGTCCCAAGATTATGTAAAGTTAAAAACAAGTAATCATAGTGCATATCGATTATTTTATCATTTGATATTGTCAGTCAAGTATAGAAAAAAGTGTATCAGTA